>DHFK01000171.1 GCA_002400365.1 Anaerolineales bacterium UBA4826
TTCTACTTTGGGCTAACAGTCAATAAAATTTTCGATTTCCAATTTCTGATTTTCGATTGGCTTTTCCGCCTCTTTGCTCATTTTTCCTCTTTGTGCTAGAATGTCTGTCTGAATCAATGACAGACTCTAACGTCCAACATCCACCGTCCAATCTCCAATCTCCAATCTCTAATCACTAATCTCTAATCTGCCAAACCCATGCAAGACAAATTAGTTATCCGCGGCGCACGCGAACACAATCTAAAGAATATCAACCTGGAAATCCCGCGCGACAAGTTGGTCGTCATCACCGGCTTGTCCGGTTCCGGCAAGTCGTCGCTCGCGTTCGACACGATCTACGCGGAGGGGCAGCGGCGCTACGTCGAAAGTCTCAGCGCGTACGCGCGCCAGTTCCTGGGACAGATGGAAAAGCCGGACGTGGACCAGATCGAGGGACTGTCGCCGGCGATTTCGATTGACCAAAAGGGCGTCAGCCACAACCCGCGCTCGACCGTCGGCACGGTGACGGAGATCTACGACCATCTGCGCTTGCTCTTTGCGCGCGTTGGTCAGCCGCATTGCCCCAAGTGCGGGCGCGCCATCGCGCAGCAGACCGTCGAGCAGATCGTGGACGCGGTCGAGAACTTGCCGGAGGGCTCGCGCATCATGATCCTCGCGCCGCTCGTCAAGGATCGCAAGGGCGAGCACAAAAAAGTTCTCGACGATGTGCGGAAAGCCGGGTTCGTCCGCGTGCGCGTGAACGGCGACGTGCTCGACGTGAACGAAGATGTGAAACTCGACCGCTACAAACAGCACACCATCGAAGCGGTCGTGGATCGTCTCGTCATCAAGCGCGGCGGCGATGGCGACCGCAATCGCATCGCCGACTCCGTCGAGACCGCGTTGAAACTCGGCGGCGGCGTGGCGCTGGTCGCGCAGCAAGACTCCCGCCCCGATGGTGCGACATCAGGCGGCGCGCTGCGCCGCGTCAAAGACGCACCATCGTCCCCCGCAAGCCGGGGAGGCGTGGAAGATTTGATGTTCTCGGAGCATTTCGCCTGCCCCGTGGACAACCTTTCGCTTGGCGAAATCGAGCCGCGCACGTTTTCGTTCAACACCCCGCACGGCGCGTGCCCCGCGTGCACGGGGCTCGGCACGCAGATGGAACTCGATCCCGACTTGATTATTCCGAATCGCGAGTTGTCGCTCGCCGAAGGCGCGATCCGCGCGAACGGCATTGACAGCGGCAACACCGATTCCTACTATGGCAAGTTGCTCGAAGCCGTCGCGCGCAAGTACGGTTTCTCGATGGATGCGCCGGTCGGCGAGTTAAAGCGCGAGCACCTCGACAAGATTCTGTACGGCACCGGCGACGAAGTGATCCGCGTCCGCTACGAAAATCAATTCGGGCGCATGCGCGAGTACGAAACGACCTTCGAGGGCGTGATTCCGAATCAATTGCGCCGCTACAAAGAAACCGATTCCGACTACATCCGCCAAGAGATCGAACAGTTGATGACGACGCGTCCCTGCCCCGTGTGTCGCGGGCAGCGCCTCAAACCCGAGGCGCTCGCGGTCACCATCGCCGACAAGAACATTGTCCAGGTGACCAGCATGTCGGTGACGCAAGCGCTCGCGTTCGTGAACGATCTGCCCCGTCTCTTTTCCGAGAAACAAAAGACGATTGCGTACCAAATCCTGAAAGAGTTGAAAGCGCGCCTCGGCTTTTTGGTGAACGTCGGACTCGACTATCTCACGCTCGACCGCAGCGCCGGCTCGCTGAGCGGCGGCGAGGCGCAGCGCATTCGACTCGCGACCCAAATCGGCTCGCAGTTGATGGGCGTGCTGTACATCCTCGACGAGCCGTCCATCGGTTTGCACGCGCGCGACAACAAACGCTTGATCGAAACGCTGCTGCGCTTGCGCGACCTCGGCAATACGGTGCTCGTCGTCGAACACGACGAAGAGACGATGCGCGAAGCGGACTATATCGTTGACCTGGGTCCGGGCGCGGGTGAGCACGGCGGCTCGGTCGTCTGCGCGGGAACGCCCGCGGACGTGATGCGTTGCCCTGAATCAATCACCGGCGCGTACCTCAACGGCTCGCGCAAGGTCGCCGTGCCGGCACGCCGCCGCGGCGGCAACGGCAAATGTCTGGTCGTGCGCGGCGCGGACGAAAACAACTTGAAGCACATTGACGTCAAGATCCCGTTGGGCAGATTCGTCTGCGTCACCGGCGTGAGCGGCTCGGGCAAATCATCGCTCATCGTGGACATTTTGTATCGGCGGCTCGCGCAGGTCTTTTGGGGCGCGAAGGAAAAACCGGGCAAGCACGCTACGGTCGTCGGCGTGGACCATCTCGACAAAGTGATTGACATTGACCAATCGCCCATCGGTCGCACGCCGCGCTCGAATCCCGCGACGTACGTCGGACTCTTCACCGACATCCGCGATCTGTTCGCGACGACGAACGAAGCGAAACTGCGCGGCTATAAAGCCGGACGCTTTTCGTTCAACGTCAAAGGCGGTCGCTGCGAAGCGTGCCAGGGCGACGGCATTATCAAGATCGAAATGCAATTCCTGCCCGACGTCTACGTGCCGTGCGAAGTGTGTCACGGCAAGCGCTACAACCGCGAGGCGCTCGAGATTCTCTACAAAGGCAAGAACATTTCCAACGTGCTCGACCTGACGGTCGCCGAAGCGCTCGAATTCTTTGAGCATATCCCGCGCATCAAAGGCAAACTCGAAACGCTGCGCGATGTCGGCTTGGGCTATATCCACCTGGGTCAGCCCGCGACGACGCTCAGCGGCGGCGAGGCGCAGCGCGTCAAATTGTCGAAGGAACTCGCGCGCCGCGCGACCGGGCGCACGCTGTACATTCTTGACGAGCCGACGGTCGGCTTGCACGCCGCCGATGTCGAAAAACTCTTGCAGGTGCTGAACCGTTTGGTGGATGCGGGCAATACCGTCGTCGTGATCGAACACAACCTCGACGTCATCAAGACCGCGGACTGGATCGTTGACCTGGGACCGGAGGGCGGCGACAACGGCGGACGCGTGATCGGCGAAGGGACGCCCGAGCAAGTCGCCGAAATGCAGCAATCGTACACAGGACAGTTCTTGAAACAGGTCTTGTCATATCCACAACCAGCCATCTGATGCCGGAGACAAACTGATCCGCCATGAACGATTCCAACCAACTCATTCAACAACAATTCGGCGCGCACGCCAACCTGTACGCGACCAGCGACGTGCACGCAAAGGGCGCAAGTCTGGCACGCCTCGTCGCACTGACAAACCCACAACGCGACTGGCAAGTGCTCGACGTTTCGACGGGCGCGGGACACACCGCACTCACCTTCGCGCCGCGCGTCGCGCGCGTGATCGCGACCGACCTGACGCTGCAGATGCTTGACGCCGCGCGCCAACTTGCGGCGGAACGCGGCTTGGCGAACATCGAGTTCAAGCCCGCGGACGCTCACGCGCTCCCGTTCGACGACAACACCTTCGACCTTGTGACGAACCGCCTCGCGCTGCATCATTTCACCAATGCGCGCAAAGGGATCGCCGAAATGGCGCGCGTATGCAAACCCGGCGGCGTGGTCGCGCTCGTGGACAATATCGTTCCGCCGGACAAACCGACGGCGGGCTACCTCAATCACTTTGAGCAAGTCCATAGCCCTTCGCACAACTGGGCGTATCCCGTCGCGCGGCTCGAGGTGTACTTTGCCGATGCGCGCCTCAAGGTCGAACACACCGAGACCTTGCGCAAGGAAATGGAATTTGAGCCGTGGGCAGAGCGCGCCGGCGCGAGCGCGGCGACAAAAGAAAAACTACGCGCGTTGCTCTTGCGCGATGTGCCCGAAAGCGTGCGCCAGTTCTTGACGCCGCGCGCCGACGGCGACAAAATCTTTTTCACGCTGACCGAGGCGATTGTGATAGGGAGGAAAGAATGAAAGAGATTCCAGTAACACAAGCGCGACCAAAACTCTCGGAATTGATTGGCAAGGTCGCGCGCGGCAAACGGTTCGTTATCGCGCAAAAGGGCAAGCGCGGCACGGAAAAAGCCGTGTTAGTTGGGTTGGAGGAGTTTGAAGGACTGAGAAGACAATCGGAGTTTCGCCAAGTCTTTCAGGATATTCGAACTCAAGCTCGCGCCGCGCTTCGAGTCCAAGATTCGCTCGACGACGATGCAGCAATGAAGGCGGCCGACCAATTAATTCATGAACTTCGGAGAGAACGGCGTGCGCGTCGTGCTTGATACCAACTTCTGGGTGTCGGCATTAGTGTATAGCCGAGAGTCCAGTGCGCTGCGCCAGATTCTGGAGCGCTTTCTGGAGGGCGATTTTGTATTGATTACTTCGCCCGCGCTGCTTGACGAATTTTCTGAACTGTGCGAACGCCACAATGTTGCAGAAGCGGTCATAGAGAAATACGTGACATTGATGCAACGGACGCGAACCGAGTCACCACCGTACGTTCATCGCGTCGTGCCCACAGATCAAATTGACGTTGTTAGTGCTGACCCGGATGACAATCGCGTACTTGAATGTGCCATCACGGGAAAAGCCGATTCGATTGTTTCGGGCGACAAGCATCTGCGCGATTTGGAAAGTTATCAAGGTATCCCGATTCTATCGCCGCGCGATTTCCTCACAACACTCGGACGGGAGACGTAGGTACATTGTCATCCACTTCGCGCGCCACCACCATCCTCGCCGCCTTTGCCGCCACGATTCAGCCACATTCGCGCATCCTGGACATCGGCGCGGGGAAAGGGCTGCTCGCGCAAGAAATGGCACGGCAGTTGGACGCGCGCGTGACGCTCGTGGACGTGGCGCAGTACAACCAAACCAATTTGCCATTGACCATGTGCGACAGTCGCGGGCTGGCGTTCGCGGACGACAGTTTCGATTACGCGCTGCTCAGTTTCGTCCTGCATCACAGCCCGCAACCCGACGCAATCCTGCGCGAAGCGCTGCGCGTCGCGCGCGAGGTCATCGTCGTCGAGAACGACATGCGCGGCAAAGTGCGCGGCGCGGTGACGCGTTTGATCGACTCGTGGCCCGCGATTCGCTATGGCACGCCGCCGTGCTATTTCACGCGGACGCGCGAGGAGTGGCTCAGGTGGTTGGCGCGGTTTCCGGTGGAGGCGCGCGTGCTGAGTGAGTTTCGTTTAGAGTACGGGTTCTTTCGAAATCTCGCCGTACACCTCAGAAAGCGCAACACATCATGAAATACCACATCTGGACCGAGGGTTGCCAAATGAACGTCGCGGACTCGCAGCGCGTCGCGTCCGCGTTGGAGAAACTCGGCTATCGCGCGACGCGTGACGCCGAGTCCGCCGACGTCATCGTGCTGAACACGTGCGTCGTGCGGCAAAGCGCGGAGGACAAGGCGTACGCGCGCTTGATGTCGCTCAAGCCGCTCAAGCAAGCGCGCCCCGATCTCGTCTTGGGTCTGATGGGCTGTCTCGTCGGCGTGCGCGACGCGTCGCCGTTGCAAAAGCGTTTCCCGTTCGTGGACGTTTTTCTGCCGCCGTCCGATCCAGCGCAACTCCTCGCGTTGCTGTGCGCGCGCAGCACGCCGGTTATTGCAAGCCGCGACGCGGCGA
>DHFK01000160.1 GCA_002400365.1 Anaerolineales bacterium UBA4826
CGGCGCGCTCTTGCACGACATTGGCAAGATGGGCGCGCCGGACGCGATCTTGCTCAAGCCGGGCAAATTGACCGATGCGGAATGGGTGCAGATGCGCAAGCATCCCCAATTCGCTTACGACATGCTCGCGCCGATTGCGTATCTGCGCCCCGCGCTCGACATTCCGTACTGCCACCACGAAAAATGGGACGGCAGCGGCTATCCGCGCGGACTGCAGGGCGAGCAAATCCCGCTGGCGGCGCGCATCTTNNTCGGATCGTCCGTATCGCAAGGCGTGGTCAGAGGAGCAGGCGCGCGCGTATCTGTGCGAGCAGGCGGGCAAGCATTTTGATCCGCGCGTGGTGGAGGCGTTTTTGCAGATGGACAAATGACGAAATTCGAAAGTCAAGGAAATCAAGTCGCTCAGGTGGTATGCTATGGCAGAAACCTGAGCGATTCGTTTTTGGTTTGGAGGTGTCGAATGTTATTCGCTTTTGATCCGATCTACTTGTTCCTGATCGTGCCCGCGCTGCTGGCTTGGTTCGCGCAGGCAAAGGTGCGCGAGGTGTACCATAGCGCGGCAAGCCGCAACCAAAAACATTGTCCGCGAATCACGCGAATATCGCTAATCTTTTTCTATTCGCGCGATTCGCGTTATGCGCGGATCAAATTATCTTCGCGGTCAACGCAATTGTCGCGAGGTAATTCTAAAAGTACGCGGACATGCCAAACCGATTGCGTGTGGGCGGCGTCGAGGTCGCCGAGTATCTGTTGAATCGCCTGGGATTGTGAGCGGGCTGGCATCCCTCAGTCCGCTCATCTTCATCGGCGGGATGTGGTTCGGCAGTCCGCTGTTCATGGCGCTTGCCCTTTTGATGATGGTGAGCCAAGCCGTGTTCGCGCTCGTGACGCTGCCCGTCGAGCGGAATGCGAGTGCGCGCGCGGTGCAGATGCTNNTGCCGCTGTGAGACTTTGGCATACGTTATCATCCGCGCAAATCTAAACCCAAGACCTGCGCGCGCATTTCGCCTTCTAGTCTGATGTGGGGCGAGAGGGAGTCGAACCCACACGGAGGATTACTCCAGCGGATTTTCATGCTACCACGGTTTTCACCGCCCTCGCCATGCGAGGTTTGTAGTCTGGACTTGCCCTTGACCATAGCAATTGCGCTTTAGGTCTCGACCGTCAAGTCTCTACACCTTCTTCTCCGCAATGTCATTGCGAGAACTCCATGCCCCCGAGGGCATGAATTCTCGCAACGACAACTGCTGCTGAAGCTTGGCTCGGGATTACCAACACGCGAAGATGATCTTGCGCCTACCGTTCCGTGCTGAGGCTTCCCCGAATTTGGCCGAATTCACCCAGAGAGTTTCCTGCTCTGGTGCTCGTTGTATGTCAAGTCCGCCGCGGCTGCCATTTCGCCATCGCCCCGTATTCAGTTGTCGCCCGCGATTGTATCGCCACTCGCGCAAAAAGTCAATGTATGCGCAACCCATTGACAGACGAGCCACTCGCCGGTACAATAGCGGCACATTGCCATTGCGCTCCACGTTTCACGATTCGGAGGTCAACCATGTCGCGCCAACAACTCGTCGGCATTTGGAAATTGGTCTCGTACGAATTTCGCCTGGCGGATGGCATCGTGGTGCGTCCCATGGGGCGCGGTGTTCAGGGCATCCTGATCTACGATGCGAGCGGCGTCATGGCTCTCCACATCATGGACCCCGAGCGTCAGAAATTCGCTTCGGGCGATTGGCTCCGCGGCACGCCCGCAGAAATCCAGTCCGCGTTCGAAGGCACGATGGCGTACTATGGCACGTTCGAAGTAAACGCCACCACGGGCACCGTCGTCCACCACATCGAAGGGAGTTCGTTTCCGAATTGGGTCGGCGTTGACCGCGAACAATCCTTTGAACTCGCCGCCGAGCGTTTGACGCTGATGACTTTGCCCATGGCGCTGGCGGGCGAGCAAGCCGTCGGCTATCTGACCTGGCAGCGCGCCCACTAGCGCGCGCCCGCACGGCCGGAGATTTGATTTATTTCCAACTAGCGGATATAATCTGGTCACGCGTTCATCCCCCACGGACGCCGCTCTTCTTTTATCCCGAATCTCCCACAAAGAGGTGATCCCGGCTGACAATTGGGTTTGCCGCCCGGTGCGACGCTCGCAAGAGTGTGACTGTATCAAATTCGCAAAGACGCGAAAAAAGGAAAAGGAGAAGAAGATCATGGTACGTATTTCTCGCGCCTTATGGATCGGCATGTTTCTAGCGACGCTGATCCTCGCCGCCTGCGCGCCCGCGCCGACCCCCGCGCCAACCCCTGCGCCTCCAACCGCCGCGCCCAAGCCGACGGAAGCGCCCAAACCGACAGAGGCGCCCAAACCGACGGAAGCGCCCAAAGCGACCGAAGCACCCAAGCCCACCACCGCGCCAACTGCCGCCCCGGCGAAAGAACCCAAGAAACTCTTGATCGGCTTTACCACCTCCCAGACCGGCGCGCAGCAAGTCGCATCGAAGAAACAGGTCGAGGGCTTGCAGTTGTGGCTTGAGGATGTCAAGAAAGCCGGCGGCATCAAACTAAAGGACGGCACCGTTTACATGCCGGAACTGAAATTCTACGACGACGAGAGCAAGACCGACCGCGTTCAGGCGTTGTACACCAAACTCATCAACGAAGACAAGGCTGATTTCTTGCTCAGCCCCTACAGCAGCACGCTGGTGAAAGCCGCCGCGGTCGTCTCCGAACAAAACGACAGGGTGATGATCACCGCTGGCGCGGCGGACGATGCGACGATGGAGCAGGGTTTCAAAAAGACCTTCCAGTTGTACACGCCGGCAAGTCTGTACCTGACCGGCGCGGTGGACGCGCTGGCGAAATTCGATCCCGCCGCCAAGAAGCTCGCCATCGTGTACGAAAAAGATTCGTTCTCCACTTCGGTCGCGAACGCGCTCAAACCGTATGCGGAGAAGAAGGGCTACCAGGTCGTCGTCTTTGAGGGCTACGACACGGGCACGACCGACTTTGCGCCGTTCATCAACAAGATCACCGCAGCCAACCCGGATGCCATCATGGGCGGCGGACACTTTGCCGATGGCACGACCCTCTCAAAGCAACTTTACGAAAAGAAGGTCGCGGTGAAATTCGTCGCGATCCTCGTCGCGCCGCCGGAGCCGACCTTCAAAGACATTGGCGACGCCGCGCAGTACATCATCGGACCCAGCCAATGGGAGCCGCAAGTGACCTTTAGCGCCGAATCCGCCAAAGCCGCGGGGCTGCCCTACTATGGTCCCAGCGCCAAGGCGTTCGCCGACGCGTACACCGCCCAATACAAAGCCAGTCCATCGTACCACTCGGCCGGCGGATACGCACAGGGCTTGATTCTGCAAAAAGCGATCGAGGATGCGGACAGCGTGGAGCCCGCCAAGATCGTCGCCGCGCTCGACCAGACGAATCTGATGACGTTCTACGGCGTCGTCAAATTCAGCACCGATGCCAAGACGCACGGCAAACAACAAGCGCACAGCATGGTGTATATGCAATGGCAAAAAGATGCCGCTGGCAAACTCATCACGAATATCGTGTGGCCCCTGGAAGCCAAGTCGGCTGATCTGCAATTGCGAAAATAGTCCTGTAGTCGAATAGTCAGGTGGTCAACCAGTCAGGTAGTCGAATCATTCGACTACCTGACTAGGCGACTAGATGACCGCGCGACTCACCACAGAGAGGTGGCAATGAATTTCGAAGTCCTGCTGGCTTCTTCAATTGATGGGCTGACGCTCGGATTCGTCTTCGGGTTAATGGCGATGGGGCTGACGCTAATCTTTGGCGTGATGAAAGTGATCAACCTCGGTCACGGACCCGTCATCGTGATGGGGATGTTCGCCGTCCTCGTGATGAGTCAAGACCTGGGCATCAACCCGTACCTCGGTCTGCCGGTCGTCGTCGTGCTAGGACTGGTGACCGGGATCGTGATGTACTTTGTCGCCGTGCATCGCGTCATCAACGCGCCCGAGTTGACGACGCTGTTGGCGACTTTTTCGGTCAATATGATGCTCGTCGGCGCGCTGACGATCATCTTTACGAGCAGTCCGCGCGGCTTGTCGCTCGAACTGCCGTCGTTCCACGCCGGCGCGGTCGCCATCTTCGGCACGCGCGTGGTCGCCGTGTTCATCGCCATCGCCGTGACCATCGCGCTGTACCTCTTTCTCTACCGCACGCGCACTGGCAAGTCCATCCGCGCGGTGGCGAACAATCGCGCGGCGGCGGAGTTGATGGGCATCAATTCGACCTGGATCCTCGCGCTGAGTTTCGGCATCGGCATCATGCTGGCGATGGTTTCGGGCGCGTTGCTCGCGACGCTGTTTTCGTTCACCGTCCTCTCCGGCGGCGGCTTGGAGGTCAAGAGTTTCGTGATCGTCGTGCTGGGCGGTCTGGGCAATCCGACCGGCGCGCTCTTGGGCGGCATCGTCATCGGACTGCTCGAAAGTATCACCACGATCTTTATTCCGGTCAGTTGGGTCCCCGTGTTCGAATTCGCCGTGTTCGTGTTGATCCTGCTATTCCGCCCGACCGGCTTGTTGGGAGCGCGCTAAGATGAAAACGCTGACCAGTCCATTCTTTTGGATCATCCTGATCGCCGTTGGAGCGATGGCATCCCTCCCCATCCTCACCAATTCGCCCTCCCTGCGCGAAGACTTGTTTCTGGTGCTGATGCTCGCGATTCTCGCGTCGAGCATCAACATCATCATGGGCTATACCGGCTATGTCAGTTTCGGGCACATCGTCTTCTTCGGCTTGGGCGGCTATCTCGCGTTTTTCCTGACGAAGAACTATCAGGTACACTTTGTGCTCGCCGCGCTGGTAGGCGGCATCGGCGGGAGTCTGGTCGCCTTTCTGTTGGGCTCGGCGATCCTGCGCTTGCGCGGCGCGTACTTTGCGCTGGCGACGATTGGCGTCAACGAAGCGTTTCGCGTCTTTTTCACCAACTTTGATCTATTTGGCGGCTCCATCGGCATGTTTTTCAACATCTCGCTGTACGACGCGTACGGCGGCGCCAAGAACGCGGCGCAACTGGCGTACTATGCGATGGTGTTCGTCGCGCTGTTGACGATCGCGACGAGTTTCGCCATCAAGAAGAGTAAGTTCGGTCTGGGGTTGATGGCGATCCGCGAAGACCAAGATACGGCAATGGTGCTGGGCATTGACCCGGCGCGGCTCAAGGTAATCACCTACACCATCTCGGCGTTCTTCCCCGCGCTGGCGGGCGCGTTCTTTTTCTTCAAGAATGGGCTGATCGAGCCGGGGCCCGCGTTCGATCTGTGGCGCTCGATTGAAGCGCTCGTGATGGTGATGCTCGGCGGGTTCGGCACCGTGACCGGTCCGATCGTCGGCGCGGTGGTGTACGAGCGTCTGCGCGGGTACTTGATCACCAATCCCACCTTCAGCAACGCGCACCTGATCATTGCCGGGGCGTTGCTGCTCGTCATCGTGCTCTTTGTGACGGCGGGCGTCGTCGGTTGGCTGCGGCAGCGCTTTCCGGCGGTACGGAGGTATCTCGAATGACTACTGGCAACACGGCGATCCTCAACATCGAAAACGTCAGCAAGCGTTTTGGCGGTCTGCTGGCGTTGGACAACGTTTCGCTCGCGGTGCGCGCAGGCGAAATCTTTGGCATCATCGGACCGAACGGCGCGGGCAAGACCACGCTCTTTAACGTGATCAACGGCGTCTATCCGCCGCAGGCAGGGCGCGTGCTGTTGCGCGGCGAAGAGGTAACCCACTTGCCACCGTACGCGCTCTCCAAGCGTGGACTCGCGCGCACACATCAAGTCGTGCGTCCGTTGAATGAACTGACCGTCAGAGAGAATGTCACGGTCGGCGCGTGTTACGGGCGCGAGAATCTCTCTCTGGAAAAAGCCGAGCAGGTGGCGGACGAGGTGCTGGAGTTTGTTGGGCTGACCGCGCGGAAGGAGATGCTCGCCAGCAAACTGAATGTCGCGCAGAAGAAACGACTGGAGATGGCGCGCGCGCTCGCCGCGCGACCGAGCCTGCTCCTGCTCGACGAAGTGCTCGCCGGCTTGAATCCGCAAGAAGTCGCGGAAATGCTGACGGTCGTTCGCAAAATCCGCGACCAGGGCGTCACGATCCTGATGATCGAGCATTTGATGCACGCGGTGATGAACGTATCGGATCGCGTCTTCGTCCTCGACTATGGCAAGCAGATCGCGGAGGGGACGCCGCAAGCGGTGTCGAATGATCCCAAGGTCATCGAAGCGTACCTGGGCGATCCAAAAGTGGCGCAGCATTTCTTGGAGGGCGCGACATGATCAGTCTCGACGTTAAAGACATCGAATCGGGCTATGGCGAAGTGCAGATTGTATGGGGTCTTTCGATGCAACTGCAGGAGGGCTGCTTGACCGCGATGGTTGGCTCCAATGGCAGCGGCAAGACCACACTGCTGCGAACGCTGACCGGGCTGCTCCCCACATGGAAAGGGACGGTGACGTTCGACGGCAAGGACATCACGCGTCTTTCGCCGCACGAGAAAGCGGAGATGGGCATCGTGCTTGTGCCGGAAGGGCGCCAACTCTTCACCGACATGACCGTGCTGGAAAATCTGGAAATGGGCGCGACCCCTTCCCGCGCGCGCGCCGAATACAAAAAGAATCTGGCATGGGTCTTTGAGTTACTGCCGCGTTTGAAAGAACGCATGAACCAAGCCGCGGGCACGCTGAGCGGCGGCGAACAGCAGATGCTCGCGATCGGGCGCGGCTTGATGAGCAATCCCAAAATCCTGATGTTCGACGAACTCTCGCTGGGCTTGTCGCCGTTACTCGTGATGAACCTGTTCGAAGTGCTGCGCAGGTTGCGGAGCCAGGGTCACACGATGTTGCTGGTGGAGCAGAACGTGCAGATGGCGCTCGCGGTGAGCGATTACGCCTACGTGATGAGCAACGGGCGCATCGAAACCGAAGGCGAGGCGAAAAAGGTGCGCGAAATGGAGACGGTGCGGAAGGCGTACCTGGGGTTGTGACGGCACGCGGATAAAAAACACAGACGCGCAAGTTGCGTCTGTGTTTTTGTTTTGCGCGCTCGTTCGTTTTACTTTCGACAGCGTTTGGTGATATAATAACCCCGGACACGTTGAGACAAAAGGGTGTCTCGGTCTGGGAGAAGTGAACAAATGGAACTGCAAAAACTGATCCGCGAAATCCATTGGATCGAATGGCAATTGCGAGCGTTCGAGGACAGGTACGGTATTCTATCGCAAGATTTTTACCAGGCGATGGAATCCGGTCAACTCTCCGAGTTCGACGATGGCGAAGAGCCGCACTTTCACGACTTGCTTGAATGGCACGGTCTGTACAAGATATGGCTAAAGCGCGAGCGGACCTATCGCGAACTCTTGCGCCAGCAACCGTTGCCGGAACAGTTGCGCCGCGCCTTTGCCGCCGCTTGAGTGACTCCCTATGCTGGATCGCACTCAGTATGAGCAGTTGGTCTACACGCTGCCATCGCGCTACCGCTCTATTCGTCTCAGCACGCTC
>DHFK01000064.1 GCA_002400365.1 Anaerolineales bacterium UBA4826
CTTAATACAAAGCGAAAGCTACGCAATCTGTATGCGCAACGGTTATTGAATGGTCAAGGATCCAATCGCCGAGATTCGTCATTTACGCCAGAGCAATGCGGTGTGGCTTTGCACTGCGCGTCGCGCGCCATTCTGGATCATGCCCAAGGATCGCCCGGCCTACCGTCCCTATGTCGTCCTGGTGCAAGAACAAGACACCGAGCGAATTCGCCACACGCACACCCAGGACGAATGCCCGACATCGGAGGCCGTTCTGCAGATACTGGTCAAGGCGATGCGGAGCCCGCTCCTCGGCCCGTTCTTGAGTCCGCTCCTCGGCTTTGGCAGTCCAAGCCGGCCAGCCCGCATCCTCCTGGACAACGCTGACCTCGTCCAAGCGTTGGCGCCGCGATTGAGTGACGTAGGCATCCGGTGTGACTATCGTGCCGTGTTGCCGCAAATCAATGCCGCCCTGCGCGAGATGGAAGCACACGTCACCAAGCGGGAGCCGGTCCCGGGCCTGTTGAGTGTGCCCGGGGCGACGGTAGCCCTGGTCAGCGAATTCTTTTCGGCGGCTGCCGATTACTCTCGCGTGGCACCCTGGCGTTGGATGGACAACCACTTGCCGATTGAGGTCCGTTATCCACCCCAGGCGCGGGCGCGCTACGCCCTTGTGCTCGGGAGTGGCGGCGAGACCTTTGGTCTATCGCTCTACGATTCGTTGGCTGACATAGACCTGGTGTATTCTACCGTTCCAGCCGAACAGCGCACGAGAGAGATTTCATGGTTCAGCTTGGTCTTGGACGAAGCGACGGCGATGTCGTTCGATGACCTCGACGCGATGGACAATTACGATTGGCCCCTAGCCGGGCAATACGCCTATCCTCTGGCGATGAAGATGATCTCGACCAGTGACCATGCCAAAATCCCCAACGCGTCGGAACTGGCTTGGCTGACGGCGACGGTTCGCGTCATTCCCGATTTTGTGCTTCGGCGTCTGCGTTCTGATCAGGGCGCGCCCCAGCCAGCCCAGGTGGTCTATTCCTTGCCGGGCGTTCACGGTGGGCAGGAAATTCTTCTCCGCTATCCGGCGCAAGAGCGAATGACGCCAGAAGACGAAGAGGCGATTCGGTCATGCGGAGCACAGATGAAAAACTCTCCGCGCGAAGAGCCAATCGAAGACGATCGAATCGAACAGGATTTGGAAGAGTTCATCCGAGACTGGTACTCTGACGAACCTTCCCACAAGTTCGCAAGGGAGATGGGTCTGTATTTATTCCGGTTTCTGGACGACCTGGAGTCTATCGGGATTTCGCCGCAGACACTCCGCAAGCACACGAGCAATTGTTGGTTGATTGGCAAGTTCGAATGCGATTATGGCTACCACAAAACTTTTTCACCCAAGATTTTCCTCGGCGGTCCCAGTTTCCTCTACGAGTTCAAACGCAAAGTGAGTGATTCCAAATATGCGGTGAACTCGTACGCAGCAACGTGGCGCAAGCTTGAGAGGTACGTCCAATCGGGTGCTGCACGTGGAAACGACGGCAAGAGGAATTGATCGCGCTCGCCAAACAAATGCGCGTCAATGGGATGGTGAAACTGTATCCTGCGCGGGGCGCTCAGCAGCCGCTAAGAGCTTGGATGAGGCCGCCGTTCGACTTGCCCTGATCGCACACATTCGGCATATCGAAACCCAGTACGACGAACTGTTGGCACGTGGGTTGAAAGGCATGAGGCACGCGCGCAAGTGGAAGAGGCGATTGATCACGTGCTGACTCAATGGGGAGGTCATCCATGAAACCGAAACGAAAATCACGCGAATTGTCCGTGCCAGCGGGATCGGGCGCATACCGGCAGGGGGTTCGACAGGCGGACGAGGTCATCGCCCAGAATGACGCAGAGATTCGCCCCGATAATTGGCAGCAACTGGTACTCGATTGGTTCGCACCGCATGAGCCGGATCGTAGTGCGCTGGCGCAATACATCAGTACCTATCGAGACCAGATCGGGGTCGCGTGGGCGCGCGAAGTTTTGCGCTTGCAAGTCTTCTTCGAGGCGCAAGATTATGAACGCATCGTCGAGCACTATGACCGCGCCTTCCGTTCCTATCCCCGTTGTGCGCTGATCGAACTGTGGGTCGCCGGATACATTCTGCGCACCCGTGGCGATTTCTGGCGAGTGCGGCAGATGTATTGGAATGCCGCCGCCGAGTTGCCGTCCTTTGCCAAGCCGCACTACGAATTGGGTTTTGTGAATTATCTCCTGGGCGATTTCCCCGGCGCACTGGAACAGTTCGATCAAGCTGTCGTACTGGTCGCGGCGGATGACGCCGAGCTGGGTTCGCGTATCTTTTACAACCGCGGTCTGGTGCGCATGGCTCTGCAAGGCGACCAAGAAGCCGCGAGAGCGGATGTGGAAGAGGCCTTGAGGCGCCGGCCCGATTATGCCCAGGCGAAAGAAGCGCTGCGCGCGATGAAAGGCAAAGCGAGGTGGGTCCCATGGTAAACCACAAACCGCGCTTGGAACTCAGAATGCGTTCGTACCCGACGCGCGCTTCAGCGGAGCGGTCTGCCCTGATGGAAATCGAATTCTCCATCAATGCACCGGGCGCCAAGGGCGAGCCAAGTATGGCGGAGATGGTCTGGTCAACGGGCGACCTCCAAAGGGCATTAGCGAACCTGCCTCCGATCGTGCCGCCGCGCGTGCGGCGAGAATTCCAGCGCTTGCTGCAACCGTGGCCACAAGGTCGTTACGTGGATGCTTACCGCCGTTCCGGCGGCATTCTGAATCTGTTCACGCCGCCATGGGACGAGAGACAAGATGAAGTGTGGAGCAAGCTGCTCACAGCGTGGAAAACCAAAACCCTTGGCGACGAGACGAGCCGGCAATCCGCATTGGCACAATTGGAGCAGCAGTGGAACAATACACCCCATCCATTCTTCGCCGGTTTGACGCCCGCGCAAGTGATGGTAGGTGGCGGACCGCAAGAGGCGAAGCTTGCGGGCGAGTTTCTCACTCATGTCGAGCGGACGCTTGCCAAACGAGCATTCGAAGGTGAAGGGGATGCGCTGATCAAGACTCTGCTGTTGCTACGGGGTTGGCAAGTTGATCCGCAACGTAACGGTCAAACGCCGATGCGAATCATTCTAGCGGAACGTGGCGAATTGTTAGTCCGGCGCACGCATTCGCTAGCCGCAGCGAGGTCGTGAGGATGGCGAGACATACGAAGCCGGATGGCATCGCCCAAGCTGAATTCGATGGTAGGAGATGCGAATGAAAACGAATCGGCGCCAACCCAGGCGAGACACCGCGCGCGACGCGCAGCGTGTCGCCGAGCGACTTGTCTCTCTCGACCGCGACGATTTGCCCGCGCTCTTGACCGAACTAGCCCAGCGGCAACCCGACCTCTACGATTCTATTGAAACTGCGACCTCTGCCTCTTCGCGCAAAACGAAGCGAGGTCGCCACAAAAAAGCGGACATGGGCGCTTGCCGCCGTGAGGTGATCGGAATCCTTCACAGTCTGGATGGTATGCGTCCCTCTCAAGCGTACTGGCATGTTCGCGATCTGGTGGAAAAATTGCGTGACGTGAAAGAGAGAGCGCACAAGCTTCTTGATCGCGGTGATGCGGAGAATGCACTCACTATTCTGCTCGTCTTGGTCGAAGAGGCAAGTGAAGGAATCGAGCTTATAGACGATTCAGCCGATGGCAGTTTCGGCAACTTTATTGGCGAATTGGGGGAGCCACCGGCGAAAGCAGTCCGCCAGGCTGATCTCAACGCAGTGGGGCGTGAACGTCTGCTTCGCAAGCTGGAAAAGCTGGCAGAGTATTTGGCAGGTTACGACATGGAAGACGTTGTGGAAGAAGCAATCCAGCTGCTGATCCGCCAACGAGAAAACTCGGCGCGCGGACATCGGCAAGATCGTAAAACAAATCGAAGACAGGGAGGTCTATCGCGAGATACGCCATGAGCCATGCGTTGGAGCCACGCGATCAAGCCACGGCACAGATTAGTTCGACTTGTTCTGCTCGCGGACGCGCAGCCCAGGTTGCTTAAAGAGCGGCTTGTTGCTGATGAGCATTGGAAGTTTGGATAAAGTCCCGCTGGCCCTGACCTCGACAAGCGACTTGAGATTGAATTGCGCGAATGCATAATCGGGCTTGACGGCGAGCGCCTGCCGCAACGCCCGTTCTCCCTCGTCCAGTTCACCTATCTGCAAAAGGCACGCGCCCAGGTTGCCCCAACTTTGATGGTGTCGTTCATTGACGCCCACGTGTACTGGCCGAAAACATCATCCGTCTTCACAATTACTGCCAAAACCTCTCAACCAGGAGCACTCGGCTGCGGGCAGCCACGGGATGGGGTTTTCGGCACATTCACTACCGTACACTTTTC
>DHFK01000084.1 GCA_002400365.1 Anaerolineales bacterium UBA4826
CAATCGCGCGTTGCTTGAAGCGCTGTCAAATACGCGCGGGACTGAGCGCCCGACCATCGTCATCTTTCTGACCGACGGCTTGCCGACGACGGGCGAGACGAATTCGCAAAAGATCATCGCGAACATCACGAACGCCGCGCCCAAGAACGTTCGGCTCTTTACCTTTGGCGTCGGCGACGACGTGAACACGGTTTTGCTCGACACGCTGGCGGAGAAATTGCGCGGCGCGAGCGCCTATGTGCGCCCGGCGGAAAAGATTGACGAGGTTGTTTCCGCGTTCTACGCCAAAGTCTCGACGCCGGTGCTGTCCGACATCACGGTAGATTGGGGCGGCATCGTGGTCAACGACGTCTATCCGTACCCGTTGCCGGACCTTTTCGCGGGCACGCAGTTAGTCGTCGCGGGGCGCTATCGGAATGGGGGACCGACGACGATTACGCTGAAAGGCAATGTGAATGGCGTACCGCAGTCGTTCAAGTACTCCGGCGTAAACTTGCGCGTGATGGGGGGAGACGATTTCATCCCGCGCTTGTGGGCGACGCGCAAGATCGGCTATCTGCTCAACGAGATTCGCTTGCGCGGCGAGTCGAAGGAGAGCGTGAACGAAATCGTTGCGCTCGCGGTGCGGTACGGTATCGTCACGCCGTACACGTCGTTTCTCGTGGACGAACGCCAGGACGTGTTGACGCAAGCCGGGCGCAATCAAGCCGCAGAACAAATGCGCGCGACGGCAGCGCCTCAACCGACCTCGGGCGCCGCGGCGGTGCAGCAGAGCCAGGATCAGAGCCAGTTGCGCGGCGCGGGCGTCGCGCCGGCTGCCCCAACTAAAGCGCCCGCGCCCAGTACGCCCGGTCAAGCGCCGAGTCGAACTGAGACGCTCTCCATGCAGTTCGCCGGCGACAAGACGTTCCTGTTGCGCAATGAGGTGTGGACGGACACGCAGTTCGATCCGTCGAAGATGAAGACGACCCAGATCGAGTTTGGGAGCGACGCGTACTTTGCGCTTGCCGCGAAGAATTCCGACCTGGGCAAGTACCTCGCGCTCGGCGCGCGCGTCATCGTCGTGCTGAACGGCGTCGCGTACGAGATCACCGATACGGGCACTGGCGCGACGTCGGCGAGCATGGTGCCGACCCCCCATCCAGCGGAAGTGACGTGGAGCGATGCCGTGACGCTGCCTGCTCCAAACCAGACGCCGGTCGTAACGCCGCCACTGATGAACGAGATCGCGCCTCAACCATCTGGCGCGCCGAACGATGCTTTACTGATTGGGGGTGGATTGCTGGGGCTGGGAATCGTCGTCGGCGCGATTGCGGTTGCGGTCATTGCGCTGCGGAGGAAATAGTAGTTGATCGAATAAATTCTGCGGGGTGGAAGCCCAGCCGCGCTGGGCGTCACGGGCAGCGCGGCTGCCCTCCCACCCCGTTCGCGAGGCGGCAGCGTGGCTGCCTTCTACCCAAGATCGTAAACTGTTCGGACATCCTTGCGGAGGTTCAGAACCTTCGCAAGGTTTTTCAACTCACTCCTCAAACTTGACTGTCACGACCTCCTTTGCGCGCACCCGCACTTGGACCTCGCGCCCATCCTGCAATTCGATGGGCGCGATTTCTTCTTCGTTCAGGTTCGCGCGCGCCACGCGCGCAAAGCGTCGCCATCCTTCGACTTCGCTCAGGACTTCGACTCCGCTCAGGACGATGCGCGCGTCAATCGGCTGGTCGCCGATGTTATAGCCGCGCACGACCAGTCCGCTTCCATCCTCCGCCAATTTGATCGCGCTGATGATGAATTCGCGCGGCGAGGTTTCGATGAAACTGGCTAACCTCTCCCCCGTCCCGTCTCCTGGGAGGCGAGGGGGGACCGCAACCGCGCGCAGCGGCGCGGCGAACGCGTGCGCCTCGTCAATCGCGTTCCGCCAATTTCCCGCGTGCGGGATCAGCGCGTATTCAAAAACGTGCGCGCCGATTTCCTGCGCGCCCGGCGTTTCCTTTTCTGGACCGGCGTCGCCGCTGCGCGTTGTCAGGTCGCTGCGCGACAGCCAGCCCACGCAGCGCAAGAGCGTCAGCGCGAGCGTCGTCCCGCGCGCGTCTCCGTCGGCGTCCGGGCGCGCCTCGTACTCCGGCAGCCCGCGCGTCGCGAGCGTCAACCCAATGTTCCCGTCGTCAATCGAAACGAAACTCTGCATCGGCGCTTCGGGGCGCGGCTGCTCGATCCAGGTTGCCGTGTCCTGATCGCGCCTGGGCAAATCGAGCGCGCGCGTCACCACGTCGAACGCCTGGTCTGCCTGCGCGCCAGTCGCGACGATAGGCGTTGGGAATTCCACGCGCAGACGATGATCGCGCACGCGGTTGTCCACCTGGACGCGGAAATCAATGCGCCGAACGCCGGGATACAGCGAAACGGTGACGCCGATGTTTTCGTCAACCAGTTCTCCGATGCGCGTGGTCCGATCAGCCGAAAGTTTCGCGGGCAGCCGGTAGTGCAGTTCCATCCGCAGCGATTGCCGCGCGGGTCCATGCTCCACGCTCATTTGGGGCGGCTTGTCCGGAGACGCGACCACCGTATCGTGTTCGGGCGGACAATGGTTGTACAGGTCGCCGCGATCGCCGCTGTCCACCAAGCGATTTGCGCCGCGATAGATCGCGCCGGTCGTTTTGTCTGTGATCGTCAACGTGCCATCGGTATGATTGGGTTCAATGTGGAAGAATTCGTTTTCGATTACGAGTGACGGGTGTCCCTTCGACACGCTCAGGGCGGGCTGAGCGACGCGTGACGGACGGTGAGCGGCGCGGGGCGTGGGACGCGAGACGTAGAAAGTGCGATAGCCAAAGCCGGGGATAGCGCGCGCGACAAATTCGATTTCGAATTTCGTCGGCGAGTGGGCGTAAACGTCGAACAGCGCGCTCGGGTTCTGCACGATCGCCTCTTGGACTTGCGGCAGTACATCTTTGATCAGCGAGAAATTTGGATCGCCTTGCGCGCTGAGCGTCACATCGAGACGGACGGGCTGGGTGTCGGCGCGCATGAACGCGTCTTGAATCGCCATTCCCAGGATGCGCCCCTTCAAGCCCATGTCCAGCAGATGGCTTAGCAGCGCGCCTTCGGTTTCAGCGCGATAGTATTGTTCGACGTGACGCCCCACGATCTGAAACGGCACCGTGTTTCCCGCATCGTCGAGCAAAACGAAATCTTCGAGACTGCCGGGGACTGGAACGCTTGCGGCGACTAGATCGGCGCGCGGGCCGGCGACGGGATTGAACACGACGAGCGGCACGCTGTTCGCCGGGGCTGGCGGGTTGATGCGCTGCGCGAGCGCCGTCAGACTCTCGGCGATTATTGCGTTCGCGATCTGTTCGACCCAGTCAAAGCGCGGTCCCATATCCGCGTGCGCCGGGTCAACGCTGCAGCCGCAGATCGAATCGTGCGGGTGATTCTGGAGGAGGTATTTCCAGGCGAGATTTAGAAGTTGGATGTTAGAGGTTGGAAGTTGGAAATTGGATGTTAGAGATTGGAGATTGGAGATTGGAGATTGGATGCCAGGGTTTCTAACGTCTAACGTCCAGCGTCCAACCTCCAGAGCGGCGATTGCCGCGAACGGTTCCGCCCATTTTTCGAGGAGCATTTGCGCGTGGGCGTTGCGCTGCTTGATCCACATCCGCGTGGACGCGACGCCGGGCANNTGACCGCGTGCGGCGCGAGCGAGTCGCGCAGTTTCTTGACGCCGGCGACGAACCCGGCTGGATCGTGCGGCAGCCACGCCGCGTTGTCGTAGCCATCGCGCAAATAACACGCGAGCACGCGCGTCCCGTCCGACGCCTCCCACCACAATTCGGTTGGCTCGTCCGCCAAGCCGCGCCGAAACGCCGCCGCGCTAAAGCCAAAGCCGCGCAGAATCTGGGGCATCTGGCTGATGTGTCCAAAGGGGTCGGGGATGTAGCCGAGGCGCATCGCGCCGCCAAAAGCGTTGGCAGTGCGAACGCCGCGCAGCAAGTTGCGGATGAGCGCTTCGCCGCTTACTAGGAATTCATCGGGCAGGATGTACCATGGGCCGACCTGCAACTTGCCGCCGGCGACCAGATCGCGCAGCGTTTGTTCGCGATCGGGGCGCACTTCGAGATAGTCTTCGAGGACGATGGTTTGTCCGTCGAGCAAAAAGGACCGGTAATCTGGATCGGTTGCAAATAGGTCGAGCAACTGGTCAATGCACTTGACCAGGCGCAGTCTAAAGACCTGGAATGGCTCGTACCATTCGCGATCCCAGTGCGTGTGTGAAACGACGTAGAGAGTTTGCATGGTTGAGGTTCATTCAAGCAGGAGGTTGGTCAAAATTATCCCGCGCCAACGGCGAATCACGCGCTTCGACAGTGCAGGCACAGATTGCTGGTGGAGCAGATACGCAAGAAGCAATTGGCGCGCTCTGAGCGGGGGCGTCCGGCGCGGCGTAAACGGCGATGCGTCCCCGTCCTTGTTCCTTCGCCAGATACAGCGCGATATCGGCGTGCGACAGCGCGGCGTGCATCGGCTCGGCGCCGTCAATCTCAGCCAGCCCGATACTCAATCCCAGTTTGCAGGCATGTCCTTGCGTAACGAAAGCATGGTCGCTGACCGCGCGCGCCATGCGCTCGGCGACGATCTTGGCTTGTTCGAGATTCGATCCCTCGAGCAGGACCGCGAATTCATCTCCGCCGATGCGCGCTAGCAGATCGCCGGCGCGCAAGTCCTTTTGAATCAATTGGCTCAGGGTAATCAGGGCTTGATCGCCAGCCGGATGACCCAGGGTATCGTTGATCTCCTTGAAATGATCGGCGTCCATCAAGAGGAGCGTGCTGGGGATGCCGCGGCGCGCGCGCGCGCTGGCGTGTTTCAATACCTCTTCCAACAGCCGCCGATTGGCTTGCCCGGTGAGCGGATCGTGGAGGGCGAGAAAAGCCAGTTGTTCTTCCTGAACTTTGCGCGCGGTGACGTCACGCGAAATGCTGCCCACGAGGTAACCATTGGGCGTCTGGATGCGAAAGGTGCGCGTCTGCAAGTACCGCGACGCGCCGTCGGGACGTTCGATCTCCATTTCGCGCAGCGACTCGGGTTCGAATTGATGCGTCTTGAGGAGGCGCAATGTCGCGGATTTGAGTTGTTGATATGCCGCCGTCGTCGCGCGTTTGTTCGATCGGATTTGGAATTGAACGTCCCAGAGATAACGTCCGACCGCTTTCGCGCTGGGCAAGCCGGTGATTTCCTCTTGGGCGCGATTCCATTCGACGATCACGCCATTTTCGTCAGTGAGAACGATGCCGTCGCCGGAATGTTCGATGATGCTGCGGAATTTCTGCGCGGCGCGCCGCAGCGATTGCTCGACGCGGACCTGTTCCGCGCGTTGATTGTGCAGCCGGTCGGCGATCTGGTCCACCGCGCTTTCCAGTTGTCCCAGGTCCCCGTTGGCGGACGCGCGACTGTGGCGCGCCGTCCAATCGCCGTGGGTAACGCGCTGGAGCGCGCTCTGCAACTTGGCGAGCGGACGCGCGAGCGCCAGGTGAATGCCGATTTGCAGAATGACCCACGCGCTCAGAACGCCGGTTGCCAACGCGACGCCATAGTCATTCTGCGCCCAGCCCAGGTACACGCCCAGTCCCAGCAAAGGAAGACTGGCGGCGAGCGCGATCAGCGTGACGCGTGCGCGCAGACCGACGACCAGATCGAGTCGCATACCTTATCCATCCAACCGCGCGGCGATGAGTGGCACGAGCATTTCCTCTGCCGCGAGTCCACCGTGGCGGCCCAGCATTTTGGATTCCTCGGCGCGATCCCACAAGAAGGAATTGCCGCGCGCGAGGACGATCAAATCGCCCAGCCGATGCTTGACCTCGGGCGCAATATCGCCGGACCCGAACAAACCTCCCTCCAGCGCGCTCCGCGCCTCGACGACGACGAATTCGTCCGCGAGGTGTGTCTTGAAATACTCGCGCACGGCTTCCACTTCGCCGTTGCGGCAGTACAGGTACGCCGCGCGCGGATCGCCGGTGAAATCCATCAATAGCCGATCGCGCAAGCGCGGGTGATCTCGCAGACATACCGCCGCGTGAGGCGGCGTATCTATTTGACCATGATCGGCGACGAAGAGGAAGAGCGTGCCGGCGCGCGCGGCGGGCGACAGGCGGCGCAAGAATTCGCGCTCGCCCGAGAACGCCAGGTTGTTGATTTCGGCGACGACGGTTTCGGACGACGCGCCGTAGCGGTGCGCGATCGAATCCGCCGCGCTCCAGTAGGCGACGAACAGCGCGCGCTCGGCGCGATGCGCTTCGACGTGCTCGCGCAACGCGACCCACATATCGGAGGAGGAGACGAAACCGCGCGTCTCGCGCGCGCCGCGAATCTGCACGCGCGCCAGCGCGCTCTCGACGTACGGCTCTTCGATGAAATGATAGACCGGCGCGCCAACGGGCGCGAGCGTTTGCGGCAGCGACGGCGCGGCGAGGAATTTGTCGGGTTCCAAGCCAGCCGCCAAAAGTTGCTCGCTGCCCAGTTCTTTGGTGGCAACCGGGCTGAAACCAATCATCTCCGTGCGCGCGCCGTAATCGCGCAGGAACAGTTGATAGCCAACCAAGCCGTGTTCCGCGGGCGTATAGCCGGACCAGAGCGTAGTCAACGCGGCGGTCGTCGTCGAAGGGAAAACGGAAGTGAGCGGCGCGAGGCGCGCGCCGGCGCGCAAGAGCGCGTGGAAGCCGTTGTGGGGATTGGTTTCCAGCGTCTCGATCAGTCGGACGTAGCCCACCGCATCGGCGATGACGAGGACGATGCGGTCAACGCCGGTTGCGAAATCCTGAATGAGCGCGGGCTCGAGCGGCGCGGTGCGAATAGTGCCACCCAGTATGCGAATGATGCTCGCGGCAAGGTTGGCGATAGATCTGCCGCCATAATTCGGCGCGATGAATTCACTGGGCAGGGCGAGGCGTTTCAAGCGCGTGGCGCGCTCGGCGCGAATCTTGCGTTCGATAGTGTCGGCGAGTGACATGACTTTACCGCTGGATCGAGAACTTTCGCTTGCAGCAGAGTCTAGCACGAGTCTCCATTACGCGCAAGCCCCCGATTGACGAAACAGAGTCGGTGTGCTAAGATGTGTCCAGAATGTCGCGGCGGTCGGTTGCCGGCGGTCGCATAAGTGAGGTGCACGATGTTGAAATTCGAATTGGATGAGCAAGAGCGCCAGGTGCTGCAAGCGCTGGCGCGCGGCGGCGCGATGAGCCCCAGCCAGGTCTCGGCGGAGACGCTGATTCTGCCCGGCGACACAGCCAAGTTGCTGCAGATGCTCGCCGATGTGGGATTGGTGTTGATGCGCGATGACAGCGACAGCGCGGACGGCAAGTTGGTCGCGCTCAGCGCGCAAGCGCGCGATCTGTTGAATGTGAACCGGGCGGCGCAAATGCAGATCAAGAGGTGACGCGATGACTCTCGATTCCAGTGGGACCAGCGGACCTCATTCCGAACGTGAATCGCGGCGAGGGCTAGGCGGTTGGACGATTTTGCTCGTCCTGCTGCTCCTAGCCCTCGTCGTTTTTCTCGCGCTTCCTCTCGACGGACTCGGCGTTGCGTCCTGGGCGCTGACGTTCCAGGCGCAACTGCGCGCCGCGCTCTACGCGGCGGGACCGTTCAGCGTCGTCGCGCTGCTCGGCGCGGTCGTCGGACTGGCGGAGATCGCGGCGACTTTTCCGAACTATCCGCGCGAAGCGCTCGGCGCGCGCTGGGCGCAAACGCTCATCCTCGTCAACGCGCTCGCCGCCATCTTTGCGTTTTGGGTCGCGCGCACGTACGCGCCGTCGGCGGACCTGATCCTCACCGTCGTCGGGGTTGGCATCGGCTTCCAGGCGATCATTCGCACGCGGTTCACCATCGCCAAGCAGATCGGCGGCGCGGGCAGCAGCGACATCAATTTGAATATGGGCTGGCTGTACGATCAGTTCCAGAACTTGTGCAAGACGCAGATTGATATGGAGTTGATGCGCGGACGGCGCACGGCGGTGACGCGCCTGCTCGAACGGTTTCCGACGCTGGCGCAGTTGTACGACATCGCGCAGTACACCATCGTCGCGCGCGCGACGCTGACGACCGAAGAGGAAAAGGCGCGCCTGCAAGAGTTGGACACGTTGTTCAACCCCAAAGCGCCGGCGAGTTTCGCGCGCACGAGCATGGCGCTGATGATTTTGGAAAACGGCGGCCAGGCGTACGTAGATCTGCTGCTCAACCAACCAGAGGCAGGTGTTGCCAAGCCGACGACATCAGAAGTCGTCGTCAAGCGGTTGGTCGAAAAATACACGCTCGAGCAGTTGGTCGCGTTGGCGCTGCGGCTGTTGACCGCGCCGAGCGAGCAGACCTGGGTGCAGGAAGCCGCCAAGCCCGCCGCCGGCGTCAGCGAGGCGAGCCAGAAAGCGACGATCGCGCATTTCCTCGTGCAGCGCGTCGGCGCGGAGACGGTGTTGCGCGAAATCGGCGCGTAGGGGGTGGGTCAATCCGCCCCTACCTGGTCGAATGAGCCGTTTTGTCCCGGTAATCCTCTCGCACCGGGTAGAACGTGTCAATGACCCGGCAGTTCGTTATCGCTTTGCCGGTGTGCGTGGCGTTTGGTGGAATCACGACGACGGCGCCAGGTCCCATGCTGCGCGTTTCGCCGTTCAGCGTGAAAGCAAACTCGCCTGCGAGGACGCGGGTGATCTGCTCGTGCGGATGCGCATGCACAGGCAGCGCCGCGCCGGCTGTGATCGTCCAGTCGGCGAGCGTCATGTGATCAGAATGGACAAAGCGCCCCCGGAAACCGGGGACTGGCTCGAATTGCTTTAGTTCGTCCAGCATAACGAATGGCATAGTGATCTCCTTTGCAGAGACCTTCGAGGTTTCGTCAAACCTCGAAGGTCTTTGTTCTCACCGTGTCACCAACTGGAATGTCAGATAGTAGCGCGTGTGCGCGTTCTGGATTTTCATGCGCACGCTGTACAACCCCAAGCCGCTGATCTTGTCGCTAGGATACGCGCCGCCAACCTGGATGGGCCAATGGTTCGCGATGAACGAGTAGTTGCAGTTGCACATGTCGCTCGCGGGTTTTTCGGGACCCAGATCGCCCACCGTCGCGAGGGTGCCGTCGTCTTTGGTTACTTTGAGCGGCGCGCTCTCACGCCAGCCGCCCGCGCCGATTAGCATTACGTAGATGTTGGTGCCGGTGTCGCCGCCGGGCAGATTGGGACAATCATTACGCGTGTCGCGGTCGTCGCAATAGAGCGCGCGCGCGAGATGCCAGTACTTTTGCCCCGCCGCGACGCTCACCGGTTCGAATTTTGCGCCAGGGGGCCATTCGGCGGGGAAGGGCGGGATCCAATTCGTCGGCGCGATCGGCGCGGGCTTGGTCGCCGTCGCGCGCGGGCGCGTGGGCGTACGCGTGGGCGTTGCCGGGGGCGTGGTCGTTTCAGTCGCCGTGGGTGTGAGCGTCGGCGCGGTCGTTCGGGTCGGCGGCGGCGTCAGCGTGGCGGTGGGCGTTGGGGTCGTCGCGATGAACGCGATCGCTTGATCGGGATTCCCCAGCGCGACAGCGAGCGCAGCCAGATTCGCGGCGCTCGGATCGTTCTGGGTGTTGTACTGCTTTGCCAGCGCGGCAACGCGGTCGTTCACCGCGGGATCCTTTAGTTGCGTCAGGCGTTCGCGGGCGCGGGGCAGGTTGTGATCCAGGGCGTACGCGTTTGCCACGAGCACCACCAGTTCTTCTTGCGCCGCGGGCTTCAAGTCGGTCGCGTCAACATTGGCGATTTGCACGGGCCATAGACTCCAGCCCACCCATAGTCCAGTGGCAAGCCCGCAGACCAAGCCCAACGCGATGACCACGATCAGCGCGCGCGCGCCGAGTTTCAGTTCAGTCATCTGCTATTTGTTTCTTTCCACGTCCAGAAAAGTTGCGATGGCGCGCTTCCAGGTCAAGAGAAAACTGACGTGTTGCTTGAGCGGCAATCCGATGCCGCGCACGCGGTCGCTGGGCAAGCCGTCAACCCATGCCTGGTATGCCCCCGTCTCGCCGCGCTCGGGCGCAAACGATGCCCACAGGGGTAGATTCGCTTCGCCCCGTTCATTCGTCAGCGCGTCGGTCGCGCCATCCGACCAGCCCTGCCACACCTTTTGATATTCGATCGGTTTGTTCTGCTGGTCAACGACAGTGTAGTAAACCTGGTGCTCGTCGTTCGATTCGCCGGGACCTTGATAGATCGCGCGGACGAGTTTCCAGTACGCCTGGCCCGGTTCGATCTCGGCTGGCTCGATGGCTAGCCCCAGTGCGTCGAGACGCCAATCCCATTCCACTTGAGCGGGGATGGCTAGCGGTTCGGACGGAGGCGCGATCGGTTTTTCCGTCGGCGGCGCCATTTCTTCCGGCGCGGCGATGGTCGGCGTCACGCGCTCGGGCGCTGGCGCGGCGATCGGTGCTTCGACGACCGGTGCTCGCGCCGGCGCGCTGGGAGTTGGCAGCGGTGTATCGCGCAGCCACGATGGGAAATCGGCTGGCGCGCGCCGCGCTGGCGGCGCGATGAATTCCGGCGCGGCAGGCGCGTGCACGATCGGTTCGACTTGTTCCGGCGCGGGCTTGGGGCGGAGCGGGATTGCGGGTTGGATTGGCGGCGTCGGCTGCGCGCCCGGCAAGCGACGCGCGAGATTCTGCATGGCTTTAACTGTATCAACGACGGGCAGGCGATCGCCCAACGTCACGTGCGGGACGGCGATTGCCGGAATGTCGTCAAAGCCAAAGGGCGCGTCTTGGAAGGCGCGCTGCCAAAACGCGCTGCGCCACGCGTCCGGTTCGTGCGCGTCCGATGCGATCAAGAGCGTCGGGACGGCGGCGAAATAGTAATCGGGCGCTTGTCGCTGCATATAGTCGAACAGCGCGACGGTTTGGTCGCGCTGCGCCTCGGGCGTGACGCGCGGGTAACGCACATCCTCGCGCTGGCCCACGTGATAACCACCGGCGACGCTGATGATCGGGATCGAGCGTCCCAGGTATCTTATTGCCAGCGCGTCATAGTATTCGAATTCGCGAAAGCACGCGTGGTCTTGCGCGAGCGCCGGCGTCGAGTTCGCGCCGTTCGCGCGCAGAACGTTGATTTCGTCGAGCGTGTCCGCGCGGCGGTGCGCGGCGTTCCACCACGCCCATTGCGCGAACAGGCCAAGATCGTATTGCTCTAGCGTGAGCGCCTGCCCGGCGCGATTGATCGGATCGTCCGGAAAATTGAGTGGGCGATTCTGACACTCGTTGCGCAGCGCGATCCAGCACCCTTCCAGCAAAATGTCTTGGCGACCGAGCGCGAGCAGCGCGCTCATCAAATCCATGTTGCCGCCGCCGCTGATGGCGGGCAAGCCGGGCAAGCCGCCGGCGGACAGGATCAAGCGCGCGTCGAAGAGCCAGTTGAGCGCGACGATTTTCGCGGCTTCCAGCGGATGGCTGGGCATCGCGTTGTGTTTCCATTCCGTCGCGAGATTCGGCTCGTTGTTCGTCTCAAAATATCGAACGCCCGCGGTAATCAGGCGTTCGATTGTTTTCTCTTCGGGTCCGCCGATGTGACCGGGATTTGGCTCGGGGGTGTCGTTGGGCGGCGGATCTCGACGGAGAATGCGGACAATCGGAAAAATGCCGGCGGCGAGCAGTTTCTCGCACCAGGGCAGACTGCTGCCGCGATCGTCAAGTACCTTGAACCACTTGACACCCATCTCGACGAGTTCGTTGATCCAGTAGGCGTAACCTTCATTGCCGCCGGTCCAGGCGGCATCCAGACTGCCGTGAAGACCACGCCCGTTGTCGCTCGGCGGGCGCGGGAAATCTTTCAGGTCTTTCGGCATCCACTTCCTCCAATTTCAGATTTCAGATTGCTCGAAGGCGCTCCAATTTGAAATCTGCAATCTGCAATCTGAGATCAGTCTACGCGCCAGCCGCCCAGCGCGATCTTGTACTCTTCCATCTGCGCGTCCGGAATTCTCAAATACGTGCCGATCGCTTCGACCGCGAGCGTGCCATCTTCCAGGCGAATCTCGCCGCGCCCCTCCAGCATCCGATTCGACTTTTTGACGATTTCGCCTTTGAGTTTGAGCGGCGCGCCGATCGGCACCGGCTTTTTAAACCGGATTTCAAGTTTCGCGGTCATGCACCACATGTCGCTTGCAATCGCGGTGCGCCCAATGATCTCGTCGAGCATCGTGGTGACGAGCCCGCCGTGCATCACGCCGGGAAATCCTTGGTGTTCCTCACGCGGCACATAGTCGGCGTGGACGCAACCCTCCCCGTCAGCATAAAAACGCATCCGCAAGCCGATGGGATTCTCGCGTCCGCAGACGAAACACATTTTGCTACTGGGCTGTTTTTGCATCGGCGGCTTGGGACAGGATTTTTTCGAGGTGGTCTTGCGTTTTGGGCGGCAGGACCGCGCCGCGCCTGCTCTTGCGCAGCGTGTCTTTCAGATCGTCGGCTTTGACCACCGGCAGCGCGGGATCGTCCACCGCCAACTGTGCGCGCGGATCGGTGAAGACGACGTAGCCGTCCACCGGCACGAGCGCGGCGTTCTCGATCTTATCGGCGAGGAATTTGCGGACCGTCGCGATCTCCGCGTTCATTTCCGCAATCGGATCGCCGAGCGGTTCTTGCCCCATGCCGCCGATCAAGCGCGACCACTGCCACGGGCGACGCCACTTGCCGTCTTGACACGCGATCGCACCGTCGTGCGCCTTCACCTTGAAAACCAAAATACCGGTGGGCGTGAGGAGCAGGTGGGAGACCGGGGGAAGGTAATTGTAGAGGTGATGCTTGTTGTCGAAACCCTTGAGCGCTTTTTCGAGCGCGCGATCGGCGCGCGGTTCTTTGATCCATTTGTTCGCCAGAAGCGAGCCGATATACGCGAGAATGAAACCGACGAAGAGTGAGATGTACGAAAGCGCATAGTTATTGGAAAACGAGATGACGAGCGAGGCGAGCAAGACGGCCAGTCCGCCAAAGGTGGCGTACCGCGCGAGTTTGGTTTGTCGTTCGATGAGTTTGTCGTTGGATGTCAGACGCATTGTTTACCTCTATGACAAATGAGCAAATGACAAATGGCTCAAAGACGCTTTGTCATTTGTACCTCGCAAGCACCAGGCACGCGTTCTGTCCGCCCAGTCCGAATGAATTCGACAGGACGACATCAACCTTGGCGTCGCGCGGCGTGTTCGGGACGTAGTCGAGATCGCACACGGGATCGGGCGTTTCATAATTAACGGTCGGATGGATCTTTTGGTCGCGGATCGTCATCACACAGGCGACGGCTTCAAACGCGCCGGCGGCGCCCATCGAGTGACCGATCATGGATTTCGTCGAGGAAATGGGGATGCGATAGGCGCGCTCGCCGAAAGCGGTCTTGATCGCCAGCGTCTCGCCGGCGTCGTTCAACGGCGTCGAAGTGCCGTGCGCGTTGATGTAATCCACTTGATCCGTCGTCACGCCCGCGTTGCGCAAGGCGGCTTGCATCACCCGCGTCGCGCCGACGGCTTGCGGATCGGGCGCCGCAAAATGATACGCGTCCGAGTTGGTGGCATAGCCCAAGACCTCGGCGTAGATGCGCGCGCCGCGCGCGAGCGCGTGATCCAATTTTTCGAGCACCAGCACCGCGGAACCTTCGCCGACGACAAAGCCATCGCGGTTCTTGTCGAAGGGACGGCTCGCGTGCGTCGGGTCGTCGTTGCGCGTGGAAAGCGCGCGCATCACGCCGAACGCCGCGAACACAATGTCCGAGATGATCGCATCGGTGCCGCCGGTCAGCATGATGTCGGCGTCGCCGCGCCGGATGACTTCTGCCGCCGCGCCGACGGCGTGCGTGCCGGCGGCGCACGCGGTCACGACCGTCGAGTTATAGCCGCGCGCGCGATAGTAATTCGCGAGATAGAACGACGGCATATTGGGCAGAATGACGGCGGCAAGAAACGGACTTACCCGGTCGGGCCCTTTTTGCAAAAAGCCATTGTGCGCTTCGATCGCCTCGACGAAACCGCCGAGCGCGGTGCCGAGCAGAACGCCGGCGCGCTCGTCTTCCTTCAGCCCAGCCTGAAAGCCGGCATCCGCCAGCGCGTCCCGCGCCGCGGCGAGCGCAAAGAGGGTGGCGCGGCCCATGCGCCGCGCGTCTTTCGAGTCAATGTTGTAGTGGGTCGCGTCAAAGCCCTTGGTCTCGGCGGCGATCTTGGTTTTGTAGTTGCTGGCGTCGAACAGCGTGATGGGCGCGATGCCGGATTTACCCGCCAGCAAGTTCCGCCAGAATTCTTCCGGCGTAAGTCCCAGCGGCGTGATCGCGCCCAGCCCGGTGACGACGACGCGCGCGCGCTTGGGCTGCGCGCGCGCCTGCATGAATGCAAGCGCTTCGGGATTGAGTCGCCGATCGGTGAGCATTTCGAGCGGCGGCATTTCGCGCGTACCTGAAATCACGGACATCTATGCCTCCTGGCGTCTGCTGTGAAACCTTGCTCGACCCGCGCAAGGTTAGTTCGTCTGCAATCCGCTGCGAATCAAATCGAGCACGTTGCCGGCGACCGCTTCTTTGGCGACGCGCAGCGCATTCTTGATCGCGTTCGCGTTTGAACGACCGTGTCCAATCACGACCACACCTTCCACGCCGAGCAGAATACTGCCGCCCACTTCAGAGGGATCGAGCCGCACCCTGAGCGCGTCGAACGCGGGCTTTGCCAGCGCCGCGCCGACGACGGCGAGCGGGCGCTTTGTGATTTCGTCCTTGATAAAGCCGACCAGGGTCTTGGCGAGCGCTTCGGTGAGTTTGATGACGACGTTGCCCACATAGCCGTCGCACACGATCACGTCGGCGTTGCCTTGGGGAATGTCTCTGCCCTCCGCGTTGCCGACAAAGTTGAGGCGACTCTTCTTTAGCAACGCGAACGCGTCGCGCACGACCATCGGGCCCTTGCCTTCTTCTTCGCCGTTCGATAACAGCGCGACGCGGGGGTTGACGATGCCCATACCTTTCTCCGCGTAGATCGCACCCATGACGGCGAATTGGTACAGGTACTCTGGCTTGACGTCCGCGTTCGCGCCAATGTCGAGCAGAAGCACGCGCCCGGTCGCGGTGGGCAGAATAGTCGTCAACGCCGGGCGCTTGATCCCCTTGATGCGTCCCAGCGCGTGCGGTCCGACAATCGCGGCTGCCATCGCTGCGCCGGTGTTGCCGGCGGTCACAAAGGCGTCGGCTTGTTTATCCTTGACGAGTCGCATGCCGACGTTCATCGAAGCGTCTTTTTTTTCTTTGACCGCTTCGACGTGCTCGGTCATGGCGATTGCCGTCGGCGCGTGGACGATCGGCAAATCGAGTCCGTTGATGTCGTGCTTGGCGAGTTCGCTTTTGATCCTGTTCTCATCGCCGATGAGGATCACGGTGACGCCGTATGCGCGCGCGGCTTGGACCGCGCCTTCGACATCCGGCGCTGGATGCGTATCGCTTCCCATTGCGTCAAGGACAATCTTCATGGCTTCCTCTCATCATTCGCCTTGCCTTCTGCCGAGTATTTTACTCGACTTTTCCGAATTTGCAAGGTTTTCTTTTTCGCCGACTTGTGCTAGAATGAGCGTGTCACGAGTTTGCAAGCGGAGAAGATAAACGATGCAGGTCTTGTTGTTGAAGGACGTGCCCGGCGTCGGCAGCGCGGGGCAGGTGAAAAAGGTGGCGGATGGTTACGCGCGGAACCGCCTCTTGCCGCAGAAGTTGGCGGTCGTCGCAAGTGAAGGCGCGGTCAAGCAAGCCGAGGCGATCAAACAAGCCGCCGCGCGCCGCGAAGCCAAGACGCTTGGCGAAGCCCAGGAATTAGCCAAATTGCTGGCGGCGACCACGCTGACCTTTCGCGCCAAAGCCGGCGAGGGCGACCGACTGTTCGGCTCGATTACCTCGAGCGATATTGCCGAAAGACTTGCCGACGAGCGGCGCATCATGATAGATAAACGCAAAATCGAGTTGCCGGCTCCGATCAAGGAATTGGGCGCGCGCCAGGTCTCGGTCAAACTGCATCCCGAAGTGACTGCACAAATGACGGTCGTGATCGAACGGGAACCGGCTTGATCAGGGGATGTATGAACCAGAACGCGCTGACCCAGGCGATCATTCGGCAAATCGTCGCGCACACGCGCTGCGCGGTGTGCGGTCACCATTTCAGCATCAATGACGTGCGCGTCATCGGTCGGCGCGAAAACGTCTGGGCGATGAGCGTGAGTTGCCGCGAATGTCGCACGCAGGCGCTGCTCCTCGCCGCGATGGCGGAAGGCGCGATGCAGTCTTTGTACACCGACCTCACGCCGGACGAGTGGGAGCGCTTCCGAGAGCGCCCGCCGGTATCGGTTGACGACGTGATTACCTTCCATCAGCACATGCGCGCGTACACGGGGGATTTTTCGGAGATTCTGGAAGAGCCGCTGCCAGAGGAATAATCAATGCGACGCACCTGCGAGGTGCGTCGCATTTTGTATGACCCGATTGTGTAACCTCCAGTCGGGTTTTTGCATCTAAAGGCGTGGCGATTTTTTGACAAACCCGTTCTCCATCGCTATAATCGAATATAGCATACCCCGGTAGGGTATGCAACCTGAGGAGGATCACAATGAGCGCAAACGGCCCTTTGCACGTTACCGACGCGGACTTCCAGAAAACGGTCTTGGACGCCAAGACGCCGGTGCTGGTTGATTTCTGGGCGACGTGGTGCGGTCCCTGTCGGATGATCGCGCCCTTCGTCGAAGAGATCGCGCGCGATTACGCCGGGAAGGCGGTCGTCGCGAAAATAGACACGGACGCGAACCCGCAGACGCCGATGAAGTACGGCATCCTGGGTATTCCAACTTTGATTATTTTCAAGAATGGCCGAGAGGTGGATCGCATCGTCGGCGCAGCGCCCAAGGCGGCAATCACCAAGAAACTTGACGCGGTGTTAGCGAGGTAGGGGAGATGCCGATTTACGAATATCATTGTGACGATTGTAAGGAACCCTTTGACCTGTTCGTTCGATCGGTCAACGCGGCGGTCAAGGCAGTCTGTCCCCAATGCGGCAGCGAGCATGTCGAAAAGGCGGTGACGGCGGCGAGCGCGCTCGGGCTGGGGAACGCGTCGTCGTTTGCCTCGTCGGCGGCTTCGTGCGCGCCAACCGGCTGAGCGCTGCCGCAGCGGTAGCCCGTTGGGTTACCTCAGAGAGCAGAGGTGGTTGGAATGGCTCGGGAGTTCAAAACCGAGATGGTCAAGCGTTTGAAACGGATCGAAGGGCAAACGCGCGGCGTGCAAAAGATGGTGGAGGAAGACCGCAGTTGCGCGGAAATCCTGCATCAACTGACCGCGATCAACGAGGCGGTGCACAGCGTGAGTCGAATGCTGGCCGAGCAGTACGCCGTCGAGTGTATGCAGACGACGAGCACGCGCGGGAAATCGCGCGCGGCGATCGCGACGATGATTGACGTGCTGTCGCGGGTACCGCGGTAAGAGCGAATGGCAAATAGCAAATGGCGAATGGCTTATGGCTGATTGCAGTCTGCTATACGCCATATGCTATACGCTATTCGCCAAGAGGGGGTTGTGTGGCTTTGTTACGCGACGCTGACCGTGAGAACTTGCGCCAGGAATTGAGCAAGTTGCAAAACCCAGTCAAGTTGCTGTTTTTCTCACAGGCGTTGAATTGCGATTATTGTCCGTTGACCAAGCAAGTGCTCGAAGAGTTAGTTAGTCTGTCGGACAAGATTCAATTACAGGAATACAATTGCGCGATTGATCGCGACGCGGTCGCGCAGTACAAGATCGCGCGGGTGCCGGCAATCGCGCTGGTGCGCGTCGAGCCGCCGAAACTCTTGGTGACCGGCAACGAGCCGTCGCGCGAACGCGATTACGGCATTCGCTACTATGGCGTGCCGGCGGGCTTTGAATTCGCCGCGCTCGTCGGCGACATCATGGACGTTTCGCTCGGCGAGTCCGGCTTGAGCGACCAGAGCAAAGCCGCGCTCAGGCAACTGAAAGAACCGCTGCACTTGCAGGTCTTTGCGACCCCGACTTGACCGCATTGCCCGCGTGCGGTCAGGTTGACCCACAAAATGGCGATGGAAAGTGAATTGATTACGGCGGACATGGTCGAGGCGTCCGAGTACCCTGAACTCTCCGAGTTGTATCAGGTGTACGGCGTGCCGCTGACCGTCGCCAACGAAAAAGTGCGCGTGGAAGGCGGGATGCCAGAGCAGGTATTCATTTCGCAGATTCTGCAAGGCATCGGCGTGAGCCCCATGGTGTCGGAGAACTAATCGTCCATGCGCGTGCTCATTTGGCACGTAGATTCTTTCGTCTGCCGGATCACCGAGAAAGGTCGTTCGCCCGTCGTCGAACCGATGGGCGAACGCGCGACGCGCGTTGGCGAAGCGTTGCTGGTGCTGGCGAGCGTCGAAAAATCGGACGAGCGCGCGCCCCAAATCGTCGCGCAGCGCGCGGCGGCAATGCTGGCGGAACACGCGCGCAAACTTGGAGTGAACGCGCTCGTGCTACATTCGTTCGCGCATTTGTTCGCGGAACTTGCGGCGCCGGCGATTGCGGTGGAGGCGCTGAAGGAAACCGAACGGTTGCTGCGCGCGGAGGGTTTTTCGGTTTCCCGTCCGCCGTTTGGCTGGTTCAACGAACTGGAAATCAAAGCGAAAGGACACCCCCTCTCGCGGTTGGCGCGGACGATTTCGGCTGAGGTGTGAGATGGATCCGATCGAAAAGATTTACAAGGAATACAAGACGATTGCGGTGGTTGGCGCGTCGAACAATCCGGCGCGACCGAGTTATGAGGTCGCCAAGTATTTGCAGGATCATGGGTTCAAGATCATTCCGGTCAACCCAACGCTTGCCGAACTCTTCGGCGAAAAGTGTTACCCCGACGTGCGCTCGATTCCGGGATCGGTGGATGTCGTTGATATTTTCCGCAATCCAGATGCGGTGCCGGAGATCGTCGAGCAGGCGATTGCGAAAAAGGCAAAGGTGGTATGGCTGCAGCCGGGCGCGGAGAATCCTCAAGCCGCCGAGCGCGCGACGCAAGCCGGGCTGGAAGTGATTATGGGCGTGTGCATGATGAAAGAGCATCGCGGGTTGCAGTCGGGATAATCATTATCCGCGAATCTCGCGAATCACGCGAATGAAAATCAGGCGATTCGCGAGATTCGCGTTATTCGCGGATGAATTCCGGAGAGTGAATAATGGCAGAAGTGAAAACTGCATCGGTGAAATGGGTTGAGGGGTTGGAGTTCCAGACCTTTACGGGGTCGGGGCATCAGGGCGTGATCGACGCGGGCGACAAGTCAGGCGGCAAGAATCATGGTCCCAGCCCGATGGAACTTGTGCTGGTCGGTCTCGCGGGATGCACGGCCATGGATGTGATTGACATCCTGCGGAAAAAACGCTTGGCGGTGAGCGGCTTGGAGGTGAAGGTCGAAGGGACGCGCGCGGAAACGCATCCGATGTATTACACGAATCTTGACGTGGTCTACGTCGTGCGCGGCAAAGACATTCCGCCGAGTGCGGTCAAGCAGGCGATTCATTTGTCGGAAGAAAGGTATTGCAGCGTTGGCGTGATGCTCGGCAAATCGGCGCGGATCAACAGCCGCTACGAGATCATCGCGGAGCAAAATGGTTGGGATAAATTATCGTGTGCCGGTGATTGACGCCGCCAAATGCCAGGCGTGCCGCCAATGCCTGGCGCGCAAGGCGTGTCGGCTGAAAGCGCTGGCGCAGTTCGAGGCGCACGAGTTACCGTACGTTGATCGCGAGTTGTGTCGCGGTTGTTTGTTGTGCCTGGCGGAATGTCCGTTTCAGGCGATTGTGGCGGAGTAGAGGCGAGAGTATCTCGCCCTTTTTTGTTCTTGCAATAATTCCCGGTCGTTTGTATAATCCAAGTCAGAGGAGGCAACTGGCGTATGATCATCACCACCGAACTGAAAACGGACGGCACAGTCATCGGCGCGTTGACCGCGAACCCGAAAGAATTCAAGACCGGCAGTCGCGGTTTCTACGGGCAAGGCAAGATCGAGATTGACGGCAAGCGCTACCAAGTTCAAATTCAACTCGTCGAAATCGGCAGCAAAAAGACTGCCGGAGAAAGCGACTCGAAGGAGTAAACAAGGATGCGTTCATGACCGGACGCCGGCTCTACGTCATCACTTTTGCGATGATGCTCAGTTTGTTTCTCGCTTCGATTGAAGCGACCGTCGTTGCCACCGCGATGCCGACGATTGCCGCACAACTGGGCGGACTCGAAATCTACGCGTGGGTCTTTTCCGCATACCTACTCACCTCGACGACCACAATCCCGATCTTTGGCAAACTCTCCGATATTTACGGACGCCGCCGCATCTATCTCCTCGCGGTCGTGGTTTTCATGCTCGGTTCCGCGCTGTGCGGACAGGCGCAAACGATGCCGCAACTCATTCTCTTTCGCGCGCTGCAAGGTCTGGGCGCGGGCGGCATTCAACCGCTGGCATTCACCATCATCGGTGATATTTTCACTTTTGAACAACGCGCCAAAATGCAAGGATTGTTTTCGGGCGTGTGGGGCTTGTCAAGTCTCATCGGTCCGCTCGTCGGCGGATTCTTCGTGGACTATGTTTCGTGGCACTGGGTTTTCTATCTGAACGTGCCGTTCGGCTTGCTGGGCATCGCGTTGATGCTTGCCGCGTGGCGCGACGTGAATCCGCGCACGGGAGGCAGTGTGGATTATCTCGGCGCGGCGCTGCTCAGCGGCGGCATTGTCGCGTTGATGCTCGCGCTGTTCGAGTTGCGCACGGGCTTGCAGACGAACTGGCGCGTCATCGGATTCGCGCTGCTGAGCGCGCTCGTCATGCTGATTGCGCTCGTGTTCGTCGAACGCCGCGCCGCGAATCCGATGTTGCCGCTCGCGCTCTTTCGGGAACGCCTGTTTGTCTCTGCGATCGGTCATGGTTTCTGCGCGGGCTTTGCCTTGTTCGGGAGCGCGGCGTTCGTGCCGCTTTTCGTCCAAGCCGTACTGGGCTTGAGCGCGACCGTCGCCGGCGCGACCTTGACGCCGCAGTTGTTTAGTTGGACGATTGCAAGCATTGTCGGCACGCGCTTGCTGCTGCGTTACCATTTCCGCTCGCTCGCGTTGAGCGGGGTGACCATGCTGTTGCTCGGTCTGACCCTGTTGACCCAGGTGAGCGCGACGACGCCGCAGTGGGTCTTGGCGATCGGCATGGCGTTAACCGGCGTCGGGATGGGGCTGTCCGTTCCGATCTTTTTGATCGCGGTGCAGTCCACTGTGCCGCGGCCCCTGTTGGGCGCCGCGACCTCGACACTGCAATTCGGCCGCAGCATCGGCGGCGCGATCGGGACGAGTGTGCTGGGGGTGGTCCTCGCGGTTCGGCTCGCGGGCAGTCTCGTCGCGGCGGGATCTGATCCGAACCAGGTTTCGGTGGATGCGCTGCTCGATGCGAACGCGGGCGCGTCCGGCGCGCTAACCGACGCGTTGCGCGGCGCGTTGACGGGCGCGGTGCAGACTGTGTTCGTCGTCGCGCTCGTCGCCGGGGTCGGCGCGTGGATCGCGGTCGCGTTCGCGCCGCGCGTTCAAATCGGGACGCGCGTGCCCGTGCGCGTCGCGGAAAAAAGCGCGCCGGCAGAGTAGAACGCTTCTTCACAGACTCTCCGCACGCGCTTCATAATTTCTTCACGGTCGTGCCGCATAATCTGGTCGAAAAAGCAATGGGTAAGAAAATCCTGGTCGTCGAAGACGAAAAGAAACTGGTCAACATTCTCAAGGGCTATCTCGAACAAGCCGGCTTTACCGTCGTCGCCGCGTACGACGGGCAGCACGCGCTGACGGTTTTTCGACACGAAAAACCCGCGCTCGTTCTGCTCGACCTGAATCTGCCGGGGATGGATGGACTCGACGTCTGCCGCGCGCTGCGCAAGGAATCGGCGGTGCCGGTGATTATGCTCACCGCGCGCGTCGAAGAGACCGACCGCTTGATCGGACTGGAGTTGGGCGCGGACGATTACATCAGCAAGCCGTTCAGTCCGCGTGAGGTCGTCGCGCGCGTGCGCGCGGTCTTGCGTCGAACCGAAGGACAGAGCGCGCGCGTGGAGACGCTGAGCGCGGGCGACTTGATAGTTGACCTCGGCAAACATTCGGCGCGGCTCAAGGATCGCGCGATCGAGTTGACGCCGACCGAGTTCGCTCTGCTCGCGGTGATGATGCAGAATCCCGGTCGCGCGTTCACGCGTTTGCAGTTGCTCGATCAGGTGCAAGGCGAAGCGTTTGAAGGATACGAACGGACGATTGACGCGCACGTCAAGAATCTGCGCCAGAAGATCGAGCGCGACCCGAAGAACCCGCGCTATGTCCTGACGGTGTTTGGAGTTGGCTACAAATTCGCGGAGGATGCGTGAGCGACTTGTCATTGCGAGCGGAGCGAAGCAATCCCCAAAGTGCTAAGGAGATTGCTTCGTCGCAATCCTGCGACTTCGCTCAGGATCGCTCCTCGCAATGACAGCGAGGAATGTGTGATCGTCAAGAGTCTATTCATCCGCCTGATGGCTGCTTTCGCGCTCGTCATCTTGATCGCCGTCGCGATCATTTTCGTCATCGTCAACCAAACGACGACGAACGAGTTTCGCGCGTACATGTTTCGCGGGCAGATGACGCAGTTCGACCAGATCGCGCGCGAATTGGCGGCGTACTATTCCGCGCGCGGCAGTTGGCAGGGCGTGGATCAATACCTCGCGCAGGCGTTGGATGCCGGCATGGGCGCGATGATGGGCGGCGGTCCGAGAGGGCACGGCATGCTGGGGATGATGGACGCGTCGGTTTTGATTGCCGATGCCAATGGCGTAGTCGTCGCGTCGCGTGATGGCGCGGGTGTGGGTCAAAAAGCGTCGGGCGCGCAGATAGCGAACGGCACACCGATTCAGATCGGCGGACAAACGGTTGGGACTTTGATTGCTTCCACGCCGGCAACGGCAAGTTTCGACACGCAGCAGCAGGAATTCTTGCACCGCGCCAACTTGTCTTTGCTGCTTGCCGGCGCGGTTGCCGGAGCCATCGCGCTAGCGTTCGGTTTTCTTCTATTCTACCAGATCACCGCGCCGTTGAACGCGCTGGCCGCCGCGTCGCGCCAGATTGCGTCAGGCGATTTGACCGCGCGGATCACCAGCCCGCGCGACGACGAAATCGGGCAGGTGGGACGCGCGTTCAACGCGATGGCGGCTAGTCTCGCCCAGTCTGAAGCCGCGCGGCGGAACATGATCGCGGACATCGCGCACGAGTTACGCAATCCGCTCGGCGTGATCCAGGGACAACTCGAAGGCATGCTCGACGGCGTGTTTCCGCTGACGAGCGAGCAGATCGCCTCGCTGCACGACGAGACACTCTTGCTCACACGACTGGTTGACGATCTGCGGGAACTCGCGCTGGCGGACGCGGGACAACTCAAAATCGCCAGGGAACCGACCGACCTCGGCGCGCTCGTGGAAAAGACTGTCGGCGCGTTTGCGTCGCAAGCCGCCGAGAAACACATCGCGCTAGAGTCGGAGATTGTTGGCGGGTTACCCAAGACAAGCATTGACGCGCAGCGCATCGAACAGGTGCTTCGCAACTTGATCGGCAACGCGTTGCGGTACACGCCGGAAAACGGAACGGTCCGCGTGCGGTGTTCGGTTGGCAGCGACAAGCCGCCCGCCGTGATCGTGCGCGTGTCCGATACGGGACCTGGAATCGCGCCGGACGATTTGCCGCACGTGTTCGAGCGTTTCTATCGCGGCGATAAATCGCGCCCGCGCGTGGGCGGCGGCGCGGGGTTGGGGCTTGCGATCGCCAAGCAGTTGGTTGCCGCGCATGGAGGCGCGATGGGCGTGGAGAGTGAGCCAGGCCGCGGCGCGACGTTCTGGTTCTCGCTGCCGACATAGTATTCATCCGCATGGAAATGAAAAGACCCGAGGAGTTTGACAAACCCTTCGGGTCTTTACGCGTCAACTACCGCGGACTCGGCGCGTCCGGCGCGGGCGCAGCGCGACGATCGGTGGCTGGCATCGTCAGCAAAAAGCCGACGAAGATGAGGATCACGGCAAGCAGTTCGCTCAGGCGGAAGAGTTCGATGCCTGCCAATACGCCGAGACTGTGCGCGATCGCCGCGACAATGCCGCCCAGCGCGATCAATCCGGTTGCCACTACGCGTTCGCCCTGCGTCCGCATTTGCGCGAATTTCCACGCCGACCACAACGCGCCGCCGACGAACGCGATCGTGCCAAATGTGTTCAGCACGATCAGCACGAGTTGCACCGGGAAAAAGGGGAATACTCTGAGCGGCAAAAAGCGATCGGGCGTCGTCTGCAACGCCGCGGGTTCGATCTGCCACACGGCGATCAGGATGACGCCTAGCAACGAGAGAACGCCCAACCCCACCAAAACCCAGTTGACCCAGCGCTGTTGAAATACAAGAAACAAAGTGCCCATGCCCAGCCACGCGGGAATCAGCAGCGCGCCGGTGGCATAATACATACGATACGCGGGAGCGGACCAGCCGTTCAGCGTGGCGCTCAGTTCTGCGCCGACGCCGATGGTCCACAAGACGAGCGCGATGCCCCATATCAATTGGTGCATTTTCTTGCGCTCGACATATTGGCGCAGCACGAGCGCGGCAAAGGCAAGACTGATCAACATGCCCGCGCCGGTGATCAGAATGTTGAGATTCACGTTTCCTCTCCTTTCAATTTTCGAGCGGTCGCGATTCTATCACAAACCGGTTGATCGCACAAGGGGCTGGGCGTCCGTTCTCACGGCTGTTGCAAAGTCCATTGACGCGCCCCTTTTGTCATTTCGAGAACGCATACCGCGTGGCGGCATGTTAGCGACAAGAAACTTGCGCGCGCTCGTTGTGGGCGATTTATCGCGGCCCCTTGCGCTGAAGCGCATACTACGAACGTCAAGTTTCTGGGTAGGCGCGGTTTTCCCTGGCACTTGCGTTCCCGCCAGGGCAAGTGTGCGCCGAGAAATCTCGTTTCCGGGGTGTGAGCGAGATTCCGAGTGAAGCGAGGAATGACATCTCCGCGACTTTGCGTCAGTTCTCTACATCTGTCCCTTTAGCGCGACGTTCCAAAAAATCTTGAAACGGCAATAGTCTTGCTGCGGATTGGAAACCCGGCAAGAGATCTCTTGGACCGTATGCGTGTCGCCGCTGGCCCAGGCGAACGCGGCTTGGTAGAACGCGACTGGGATGTGGCACGCGCGCGTCTCGGGCGACGTCACTTTGCCGCGGACCAATTCGGCGCAGTAGGGGCAGTCGTGGATGTCCAGGACAAAGTCTTCGCCCTCCCGGCGGAGTTCGTGCTTGTTGCCCAACGAGCGCGACAGTTCGGCGGTCAGCCGCCCGATCGCCATCGCGACGCGTTCCCGCTTGCTGCCCATCGCGTCGAAGGCGCGCAGGAATTGCGCAAAGGCAAGGACCTGGCTCTTGTTGAGATGCTCAAAGCCGCTCTGCGCGACGCGTCGAAAAATCTCGCGGGCTTGGTGCGGATCAAAGACCTGCCAGACCACGCCGATCAGGCGTTCGTATTCGCGCATGGTGATCGAAGGGGAATTGTCCATCGGCGGAGGTTTCGCGATGTAGCGTTCCAGCCCGGCGAGTTGCAGCAGGCGCGCCAGCGCTTCGGGGTTGGGCGTCTCCTCCGCGATAATGTCATACGAAATTCGGATGGTGTAGGATGGAAGTCTTCTCTCTGGATCCATGATTCTACTCCGCGAGGCAGAGCAATTGCGATTTGCTCTACGTCAACCCCTTGCGTGAACGCGCTGCTTTTGCTAGAATAGACCCGCTACGCTTTCACTGACTGCGCCAAGCGCTTTTCCGAGGTAGCCAGTCGCAGCAGCGTTGCCAGCGCCACCAATCCCATGAGCGCGGTGACGACGATGATGCCATCCACGCCGCGCCAGTCCACAAACGGTCCGCCGAGCGTCGCGCCGAGAAACTGCCCGATGCCGAGGAAGACCGAATACAAGCCCATGATCGCGCCGCGATCGCTGGCGTGGTCTTCCGTGATGTCGGCGAGGTGCGCGAGCGCGGCGGGCGTAAAGCCGCTCTGAATCACGATGCTGACGATGAGCACCAGTGCCAGTGGCAAGACGAACGGAGCGTCAAGCGCGGGCTGATGGTTGAGCGCAAAAAGAAATAGGCATGTCAAAAAGAGTCCGCCCGTACCGATCAGCATCACAGTGGTTTTCTTGATCTGCGGAAAAAAGACGCTCCAAAACAAAATGCCGAGGACGAAAACGACCGCGTACGCGGCGCGCAAGTTGCCGGCTTGAAAACTGTCAAAGCGTCCGACCAACAGTTGGTCGGTAAAACTGCTCTTGTCGGTGAAGATGCGCGCGGTAAAGTTGATCCATACGCCCAATACGGCGTTGATCGCGATCCACGCGGGCGCGAAACTTTGCACCCGCGGATTGGCAAAAATCTTTAGATAGTTCGACCAGGTTTCGCGCGCGGTCGTCGCGCGGCTGGGGTCGCGTTTGACTTCGCGGACTTCGCTCAAGCCGAACCAAAGGATCGCGAGACTGGCGAGATAAACGAGCGCGTTGAGCGCGAACGCCGGACTGGTGAGAGGGATTCCTAGAAAAATGGTCGGCGTTCCAAAATGTCGCCACAGCCAGCCGCCCAGCGAAAATCCAAGCGCAATGCCGCCGATCGTCGCGATCTCGAAAAAGCCGACGACGCGCGTCCGCAGTTTCGCCGAGTTTGACGTGGCTTCGGCGATATAGCCGAGCGAGGCGGGCGCATTCGCGGCGGTCGAGATGCCTTCCAGGAGCCGGGTAAAGACGAGCGCCCAGACCAACGTCGTCATCGCGGTGATCTGCACGGCGATCGCGCCAAACAGGGGCCCGAAGATGATGAATAGTTTCCGTCCGTACTTGTCGCTCCACGCGCCAAAGAGCGGCGCACCGATCAATTCGGCGGCGAAGAACGTGCCGATGAGAATTCCGCCCAGCGCGTAGGAAACCTCGTAGACATTCTGCGCGCCGGCGATCGTCCGCAGCGGGTGCGCGAGATCTTTTGCGGCTTCGTGGATGGAATTAAAGTAGAATTGGATATTCTCGCCCATCGCGCCTGCGGCAGCGCGGAGAAGCAGACTGCCCACGATCAGCGCGGCGAGAGAACGAATCAGATGTGGGGCAGTCGTTGTGGAGCCGGCATTGGACTGTGACATTGGTACCTCCAGCCCGCATTATACCATAGAGGTACCGCTTGCCGCAAAATCTGCTTGCAACCGTTCAGATAGGACGCTGACGAGCGCAGACGAGCGCGGAAAAAACGACCAGCACGCCAGTCCCCATAGTTGGCGTTGACTACTTCGGCAATGTCACATTCCTTTTCTGCCACAGGGAACACAGAGGGCACAGAGACAAAAACGGGTTTTCTCTGTGTTCCCTGTGCCCTCTGTGGCGAATCTGACATTGCCAAACTACTTTCGCATTGAGAAAGACAATCCGCGTTAATCCGCGCTTGTCCGCGTCCCATTCAAACGACCTGGCTCAGTTGAGGATGATCGGCAGAATGAGTGTGCCCAGAAATTGTTTTGCGCCTTGGAGACTCGTAATGACAGTCGCCATGCTCGCGCTCGCCGCGTGCGTGGCTGACGCGCCAGTTCTCGCGCCGACTCCCGGCGTCCAAATCGTGCAGGTGATCGCGACCCCCGTCGCAACGCAGACTCCCACGGCGACCCGGCTGCCCACTACCGCGCCCACGCCAACTGCGTTCGTCACTGCGCCCGCGACAGGACAGGCGGCGATCGTTCCAATTTTGATGTATCATCATCTTGCCGATTTACCGGGCGACGCGGGCGAACTACGGCAAACCTGGACGGTCGCGCCCAGAAATTTTAACGCGCAGATGGACTGGCTGGCGCAGCGCGGTTTCCACACGATCACGCTGGCGCAATTGACCGCGCACCTCAAACGCCAACAACCCTTGCCCGCCAAGCCCATCGTCATCTCGTTTGACGATGGCTGGGAAGAGCAATACGCCGTCGCGTTCCCGACGCTCAAGCGGCACAATCTTATCGGCACATTCTTCGTCTACACCAATCCGATTGACCACGCCCAGTTCATGACCTGGGCGCAGTTGCAAGAGATGGCGGCGGCGGGCATGGACATCCAGGCGCATACGCTCTCGCATCCGCATTTGCGAACCCTTGCGCCCGACGCGGCGTACAAAGAAATCGTAGAGTCGAAGGCGATTTTGGAAAAGCGTCTGGGCAAGCCGATCATCGCGCTGGCGTATCCGTTCGGGGAATATAACAATGCGGTGATTGATCTGCTCAAGCGCGCGGGCTTTGAGAGCGCAGTCACTCTTGCAGCCGGCTATCGCCAGCGCGCGGACGAATTATTTACGCTGCATCGGATTCGGATGTCGTACAACGACACGCTGGACGATCTTGCCAAACGGCTGCCGCAGTGATTCGCGACCTGGTGAACTTTCACGTATGTTTTATGGTATTTTCATCCTACTTTAATCAACTTGGCGCATAATCGGAGAGCAGAACAAAGAGGGGTGCGGAATGCAGAAAACAAACAATGTCTTGTTGTCGTGTATCATCGTGCTGGCTGTGTTACTGGGAATCGTCGGCGGTGGAGTCATGGGTGGACTCGCCGGCTACTATGTGGCTCAATCGGCTAGACCCGTGGAGGTCGCCGCGCCGATCGCGGCGTTAAACAGTCCGACGGCTTCGCCGGTAATCCCGACGACCAGTCTGACTCTGAAAGAAGATTCGGCGGTGATTGACGCGGCGCGCAAGGTCAAGCCGGCGGTCGTCACCGTCGTCAATCGAATGCAACAGCGACGCGGATTCTTTGGCGGGATTATCTCGCCGGCTGCTTCGGGCTCGGGTCTTATCATTGATGACAAAGGATACATCGTGACGAACGATCATGTCGTCGAAGGCGCAACCAGTATCCAGGTGGTCTTTTCGGATGGCACCAAAGCCGATGCGAAACTGATCGGCGCAGATCCGCTGGCAGACCTCGCGGTGATTAAGGTGGATACAGCGGTGCCCGCCGCTGCGCCCTTTGGCGATTCCGCTTCGCTTCAGCCGGGGCAAATCGCGATTGCGATCGGCAGTCCGCTGGGCGATTTTCGCGGCACGGTCACGATGGGTGTGGTCAGCGCGCTGAATCGAACGGTCGGACGACAGCAGGGCTTGATCCAGACGGACGCCGCGATCAACAATGGCAATTCCGGCGGACCGTTGATCAATACGCTGGGTCAGGTCATCGGCATTAATACGCTGGTCGTGCGCAGCACCAACGAAGGCAATGTGGCGGAAGGATTGGGCTTTGCGATTCCATCGAACCTAGTGCGCGAGATCGTGACGCAGTTGATTGCCAAGGGGCGGGTTGACCGCGCCTACATCGGTATCAGTTACCAGCCGGTGGATCCGCTGTCCACGAGCGGGTTGAACTTGAATACGACGTACGGCGTGGTGATTACCCAGGTTGAGCCGGGCACACCCGCGGCGCGCGCCGGCTTGCAAGAAGGCGACGTTCTCTTGGCGTTCGATGGACAGCGCTTGGATCAAGATGCGCTGACGACCATGCTGTTGAAACGCAAAGCCGGCGAAACGATCACGTTGACAATTCTCCGCGACGGCAAGCAGTCGGATGTTCAAGTGACTCTGGTCGCGCGGCAACAATAGATGGCGAAACCCGGCGTTGCCAAGAGCCGGGTTTCTGGAAAGCGATCACCCGCTCGGACAAGTTCCGGGCGGGTGATTTCTTATTGAAACTTGGCTTTCAGAATTTCCGCTAACGTCGGCTGGCCGATCTCCTGCAACTCGTAACGCACGCGCTGCGTCGGGTGCTGGATGCGCACGACGCGGCGCAAATCAATCGGCGTAGCGATCAAGACCAGGTCCACCGGCGCGGCGTTGATCGTCGTCTCCAGTTCCTGAACCTGCTTGGCGCCATAGCCCATGGCGGGCAGCACTTGGCCGGTGGACGGATATTTCGCGTACGTTTCTTTGATCGAGCCGACCGCGTACGGACGCGGGTCAATGATCTCCGCCGCGCCGAATTTCTGCGCGGCGATCACCCCCGCGCCAAACGCCATCTCGCCGTGGGTCAGCGTGGGGCCATCTTCGATGACCAGCACGCGCTTGCCGCGAATGGATACCGGATCGTCCACGAAGATCGGGGAGGCGGCTTCGACGACGCGGGCGGTGGGGTTGGCGAAATGAACGTTCGCGCGCACCCGGTTGATGCCCTCGACGTTCGCGGTGTCCACTTTGTTGATGACGACGACGTCCGCCATCCGCAAATTCGTTTCGCCCGGATGATACAGCAATTCGTGCCCGGCGCGATGCGGGTCCACCACGACGATCAAGAGGTCGGGTTGATAGAACGGGAAATCGTTGTTGCCGCCGTCCCATAAAATAATGTCGGCTTCGGTTTCCGCCTGGCGCAAAATCTTTGCATAGTCCACGCCGGCGTAAATGACCGTGCCGTGAACAATGTGCGGTTCGTATTCCTCGCGCTCTTCGATGGTTGTCTGATGCTGGTCCAAATCGTCGAGCGTGGCAAAGCGCTGGACCGCTTGCTGGACGAGATTCCCGTATGGCATCGGATGGCGAACGGCGACGACGCGCTTACCCAGCGCGCGCAGTTCGGCGGCGACCGCGCGCGTGGTCTGCGATTTGCCAGCCCCGGTGCGCACGGCGCACACCGCGACCACGGGCTTGTCGGACCTGACCATCGTGGCGCGCGGTCCGAGAATTCGAAAATCCGCGCCGGTCGCGAGCGCGACCGACGCGCGGTGCATCACCGTTTCGTGCGAGACGTCGCTGTACGCAAAGATGACTTGGTCAACCTGGTGCGCCTGGACCAGGTTGGGCAAATCGCTTTCCGGGTGAATCGGAATTCCTTCGGGATAGAGCGAACCGGCGAGCCCGGCGGGGTACACGCGTCCTTCGATATTGGGAATCTGCGTCGCGGTAAACGCGACCACCTGGTACGCGGGGTTGTCGCGAAAACAGACATTAAAGTTGTGAAAGTCGCGCCCCGCCGCGCCCATGATGACGACTTTGATTTTGTTCATCGGTTCTATTCTCCGTTTATGAATGCGACGCACCGCTCCTTCGCCCTTCGACTACGCTCAGGGCGCTCAGGACGGTGCGTCGCATCTTATTCTGCTTCGTCCGGCGGTTCTTCCAGCGGGACGCGCAGGCGTTGGAGCGCGCGTGTGGTGTCGCGGTGATCGGCTTGCGCCACGCGCGCGCGGCGATAAGCCAAGATGGCATCGTCGAGTCGCCGCGCGCGTTCGTACGCCTGGCCCAGTTGGAACCACAAATCGGCGTCCTCCGCCAGCATCGCGCCGGCTTCCAATGCGCCCGCGGCTTGATCCCACATTTCCGCGCCGAGGTAGGCTTGCGCCAGCAAATGCGCGGCAGCGCCGTCGCCGGGCGCAAGGTTCAGCGTTTGGCGCAGTTGGTTCACCGCGTCGTCCAGGCGGTCTTGCGCCAAATAGATCTCGGCGAGTTCGCGCCGCGCTTGCGTGTCGAACGGCTCGAGGCGAATGACCTCGCGCAGTTCGATGATCGCGTGGTCGTCGTCACCTTGCTCGGCGTACGCGATGCCAAGATTGAAATGCGCGTCACCGTGGTCGGGATCGAGTTCGACGGCCTCCTGCCATTCCGCGATCGCGCGGTCGCGCAGTCCGCTTTCGTCGAATTGATTGCCGCGCGCGAAATGTTCTTCGGCGGCGCGGCGCAGGTCGGTAGCCATCGGTCGAATCAGTGCCGCAATTCGCCGGCTGGATGCTCTTGCAAGAACGCGCCCAGTACGCCGTTCACAAAGCGGGGGGCGGTGTCGCTGCCGAACGTCTTTGCCAACTCGACGGCTTCGTTGACCGCGACCTTGATCGGGACGTCGGCGTTATGCCGCAATTCGTAGAGCGCGATGCGCAAGATGTTTCGATCTACGATCGCCAACTGGTCAACGGGCCATTCCGGCGCGTGCTTTTGGATGATGCCGTCGAGTTCCTTGACGCAATGGACGACGCCCTGGACCAGAGCGAGCGCAAACGCCGCGCCTTCTTCCGCCACGCGCTCATTCTCGATCCGATATTGGAGCGCCTGGGTGGGGTCGTGTCCTGCGCTGTCAATCTCAAAAAGCGCCTGCAATGCGATGGCGCGTGCCTGGCGTCGAAGTTTCAAAAATTCCTCCGTAGGACAAATTTACAAATTTGTCCTACGCAAAAAGCGCCTGCGATGCGATAGGACAAGTTCACAAATTCGTCCGGCTTGATTCGCCGGGCGCGCGATCGGCGACGTCTTCGATGTGAATGTTGATTTCTTTGACCGGCATCCCGATCCCGTCGTGGATCGCGCGCGTGATCTCGCGCTGCAAGGTTTGTCCCAGGTGCAGCATCTGCGCGTCCGGTTCGGCGACGATGTACACGTCAATCGAAACGGTGTGATCCTCGATTTCGATTTCGATGCCCTCGGCTGCTTTGCCGCCGAACAATCGTTTGACGCCGCCTTGAAAGGTCGGCGCAAGGCGCGCGACGCCCGGCGTTGCCAGCGCGGTCAAGCGGACGAGCGACAGCAGCACTTCGGGCGCAACGGTCACGGTTCCCAGGTTCTCTTCCATTGGCGATGTCCTCTCTAGGTCATCCCGCCATCCGCGGCGATGACCTGACCCGTGATGTAACTCGCCTCGTCCGACGCGAGGAACGCGACGATGTTCGCGATCTCTTCGGGGGTGCCCATCCGTCCCAGCGCGGTCAACTTGACGATGCCATCTTTGATTTCTTGCGGCAATACGTTCGTCAGGTCGGTCGGAACGTAACCGGGCGCAACCGCGTTGACCGCGATGTTTTTCGCGCCGTACTCTTTCGCCATTGCCTTGGTGAAGCCGATGACGCCGGCTTTCGAAGCGGAGTAGTTGGTCTGCCCTGGATTGCCGACGATGCCGGCGACCGAGGTCATGTTGACGATGCGACCGTATTTCTGTTTCATCATCTGGCGCAGCACGGCTTTGCTCATGTTAAAGACGCTTTTCAAATTGCTCTGGATGATGGAATCGAATTCCTCTTCCTTCATCAGCGCGAGGAGATTGTCGCGCGTGGTTCCCGCGTTGTTGACTAGAATATCCAGGCGGCCGTATGCTTCGACCGCGGCTTTGACGACGGCTTGCGCGACGGCGAACTGGCTAACGTCGCCCTGCACGGCAATCGCCGCGCCGCCGCTTTGCTTGATCTCCGCGACGACTTGATCCGCGGCGCTGGCGTTCTTGTTGTAATTGACGACGACGCGCGCGCCGAGCGCCGCGAGTTTGAGCGCGCACGCGCGTCCGATGCCGCGCGACGCGCCGGTGACGAGCGCGACTTTGCCCGTGAGGTTCATCATACACTCCTTCAGGTTATGTTTTTGCTCTTGTCCCGTGCTTTTTGGGCAACAGCGAAATCAGACTTGCGCCGTCACCTCACGAAATGAAGGGCGTGCTGTAGAACGCCATAGCCCCACGCAACGGCGGATGAATTGAAAGTACCTTCCAATTGCAAGCCGCCCCGCCGTTGTCGTGGGGCGTGTGTTTGGCGGCGTTCAGTTTTCGATTCGCGCGCCCTATTTGCGATTCCGTTCTTTCACGGCTTTCCAAAATTGATCGCGCGATAGACCTTTGCCGTCCCTGATGCTTCGCCGTGACTTATTCAACAATGCTTGAAAGCGTGGTGAACGTGCCAAGAGCAGACGTTCCAGGTCTTCATCATCTTCAGGTGCAATCAAGACTGCCGCAGTTCTTCCATTGCGCGTGATGACAACAGGTCCCCTGCTTGGCAATTCCTCGATATAAGCACTCAGGCGCGCTTTAACGTCCGCCAGCGATGCTACTTTCATATCTGAACCTCCTTTCCACCGATAAACAACTGACTGCCCTCTTTTTCTCCAATGGCTAGGACTTCCACAGTTTGTTCGATCGAGTCTACCTCGTAGAAAACGCGGAAACGATTGTTTGCTCCGAAGCGCAATTCCCATGTTGCGCCAAAAGACGTAGGACGTTCAAGCGGCTTGCGATTGCGCGTCTCTTGGTCTGGCGCAAAACTCAACTGCTCATCAATTGTCTTTGCGATGAGACTGTGGTATTTGCGCTCAATGGCGTCAAGGTGGTCAACAGTTTCTGGGGCAAATTCGAGGGTAAATTTAGGTCGGTGTACCATGACTACAATTATAGTCCCAATTCTGATCGTGTCAATTTACGGTGGAAAGGCGCATTGCGGATTCAACGGCATGTCACAAACTTACGTTACCCGCAACCAAGTATCTACATATAGATGCTTGCATCTATATCTATGTGCTTTTCCTGGTATCTACATCTATATACCAGCGTGGCTTGACGCGCACTGCGCCGACGGCTACCCCGCCGCTTCCCCAAACGCCTTCACGCTCGCCACATCGCCAATGCTGACCGCGTGCAGGTCCTTGTTGATGCGGCGCACCAAGCCCGCCAGCACGTCTTTGGACCCCAGTTCGACGAATTGGGTCACGCCGTGCGCGGCAATGTACTCCACCGACTTGATCCACTGCACCGACGAGGTCAACTGCGCGACGAGTTCACCGCGGATTTCGTCCGGCGTGGCAAGCGGCAGCGCGGTGACGTTCGAAATCACCGGCGTCTTGGGCGCGCGGAGCGGCGTGCGCGCGACGGCGGCGGCAAATTCTTGCGCGGCGGACTCCATCAACCGTGAGTGCGAGGCGATGCTGACCGCGAGCACGATCGCGCGTTTAGCGCCGCGCGCTTTGGCGAGTTCGACCGCGCGCGCGAGCGCGGGCTTGGCGCCAGAGATCACGATCTGCCCCGGCGCGTTATAGTTCGCGATTTGCACGCCGGCTTCGGCGCAGATGGCTTCGAGCGCGCGCGTGTCTATGCCGATCATCGCCGCCATCGCGCCCGGACTATTTTCGCCGGCTTGTTTCATCACGCGCCCGCGCGCCCGCACGAGTTTCAGCGCGTCGGCAAAATCCAGCGCGTCCGCGGCGACGAGCGCAGAGTACTCGCCCAGCGAATGTCCGGCGACGAATGAAGCAAGCACGTCGGGCTTGAGTTGCTGCAAGACCCGCAACGCGGCGATGCTGTGCGTCAGGAGCGCGGGCTGCGCGTTGATCGTGTCGGTCAAGACGTCTTCGGGTCCGTCGAAGCAGAGCGCGGAGAGCGTAAAGCCAAGCACGGCGTCTGCCTCCTCGAAAAGCGCGCGCGCTTTGGGATATGCGGTGACGAGGTCTTGCCCCATGCCGACGTATTGCGAGCCTTGCCCTGGGAAAACGAATGCAGTCTTCACAATTTTGGATTTCAGATTTCAGATTGCAGATTTTGTTATAGCGCAATTGTGACAATCTAATATCTGCAATCGGAAATCACAAATTAAGGGTCTGGCGCACTGCGCTCGCGCGAAGGGCTGCCAGACCCGGAATCCTGGAAGGATGAAGGCACGCTTTGCGGGATGAAGACGCGTTCTCACAGTCGTTTTCATCCTTCATCCCGCGAAGCGTGCTTTTAAGTACCACGAGCCTTACGCGCCGGTTTCTGCTCGACGGTAAAGATTTCTTCGCCCGCGTAATGGCCACAATGCGGGCAGACGTGGTGCGGCAAACGCATCTTGTGGCAATTCGGGCAGGGCGTGAGATTTGCGCCCTGCCTCGCCAGGTGACTGCGGCGGCGATCGCGGCGCCCTTTCGATAACTTGCGTTTAGGTAGAGGTGGCATGGTTCAGAAAAATCCTTTCGAGGTGTCATTCTTTGTCAAGCAACTGCTTCAACGGCTGCAAGCGCGGGTCTATCTCATCGCGTTTGCAATCGCAGGGACCTTCGTTCCAGTTCTTGCCGCAATGCGGGCATAGCCCCCGGCATTTCGTTCGACAGATTGGGCTTGGTGGAATCGCGAGCAAAATGCTCTGACGCACCACTTCGCTCAAGTCAAGTTCGTGATGCGCGTCAATCCGCGTCGCCGCGTCGTCGCCGTCGGAGAGGGGCAGACTCGCGCCCGTCGTAATGTCAATCGTCGGGCGGAACTCTTCCTCCAAGGCGAACTGGAGTGGCAGCGCAAAGGCGTCGAGACAGCGCGCGCAAACCAGTTCGAGCGATGCGCGCAACTTGCCCATGACGAGTACGCCATCGGCGGTTCGAATCAATTGAAGGTTGCCATCCAGCGCGCTCAGCGGAACGATATCCGTGTCGAGATGGCTGATGTCTTCATGCAGCGTGTACTGGCGGGTATGCCCGCTTTGCTCCTTGAGCAATTGGGCGACATTGTATCGCATAGTACTCCAGAAACCCGTTCTCGCGATCGCTCCGCAGCGGAGACTCGAAAACGGGTTTCTCGCTTGCATTATAGGCAAGTCAAACGCACGTGTCAAGAATTCTGCCCGGCATCGTCAGGCGGCTCAGGCGCGGCTTGCTGTTGGATCACGCTCAAGCCATTGTAGATTTGAGTTTGCAGCCCGGCAACTTGCTGCATGACCTGATCGAGGCGCGCCTGCAATTCCTTCAACACCTGTTCGGCGTACTCGTCGGCGCCCTGGCGCGTGGACTCAGCCGCCGCATTGGCTTGCTGATTGATTTGCGCGGCTTGTTGCTGCGCGGCTCTGACGATGGCGTGTTCGTTCGTCAGGCGCGCGGCATCTTCTTTCGCCAGATTCACGATGCGCGCGGCTTCTTCCTGCGCCTGCGCGATCACCCGGTCGCGATCCTGCACGATCTTCTTGGCTTGTTTGATTTCTTCTGGAAACGCGATCCGCATTTGGTCAACGATGTCGAGGAACTCGTCTTCGTCAATCATCGTCTTGGAAGTCACGGGGACGCGCCACCCCTTGCCAAGGAGGGCTTCCAGGCGGTCAACCAAGTAAAGAACGTCTATGGCTATCATCCCCTTTCGGTTTTGGAAGTTAGACGTTGGAAGACGCACTCTCCAATTTCCAATCTCCAACTTGCAATTTCTAACATCCAAATTCTATTCGCGCAACGAAACCAGTTTCACTTTCTCGTCGCGATCTTCGCCTAACTGCGTGATCCGTTTGCGCAACGCGGCTTCGACGAAGGCTGGCACGATGTCGGAAATCGAGCCGCCGAGGAACGCGATTTCTTTCAGGTTCGAGGAACTCAGGAACGCATGTTTGAGCGAGGTCATCAAGCAGACCGTGTCAATATCTTCGGCCAGTTGGCGATTCGCCAAGGCGGTCTGGTACTCGGCTTCAAAATCGAACGCGACGCGCAAGCCGCGCACCATCACCGTGGCGCCCTGGGTGCGCGCAAAGGCGACGGTGAGACCGTGGTATGGCATAATCCGAATGTTCGGAATGTCCCGCGCGGCTTCGCGCATAAACGCGATTCGCTCGTCAACGGTGAACATCAGATTCTTGAGCGGTCGGTCGTACGCCGCCCAGATCAGCGTGTCGAAAATTCTCGCGGCGCGCACGGCAATGTCAATGTGTCCATAGTGAATGGGGTCGAACGAACCGGGATAGATGGCGATGGTCAACTCAAGTCTCCCTTGCCTTTCCAGAATTCGGCGAGTTTTTGCGCCAGGAGGTGATGTTCGGGTTCCCGCAAATCTGGATCCTGGTCGAAGATGCCTTGCGCGATGCGTCTTGCCTCTTCCAGAATCTTGGTGTCGCTCAGTTTCGCGATTTTCAGATCGGGCAAGCCGGACTGGCGGGTGCCAAAGAACTCGCCGGGTCCGCGCAATTTCAAATCCTCTTCGGCTAGGCGGAAGCCGTCCTGGGTTGATTCGATGACTTTTAACCGTTCGTCGCTCGTCGTGCCCGATTTTTCCGCGAGCAACAGGCAATAAGATTGATGCTCGCCGCGGCCGACGCGCCCGCGGAACTGGTGCAACTGCGCCAGCCCAAAACGATCCGCGCCTTCGATCAGCATCACGGTCGCGTTGGGAACGTCAATGCCCACTTCGACCACCGAGGTGGCAACCAGCACGTCAATGGCGTGCTCGCGGAACTGCGTCATCGTGGCATCTTTTTCGCTCGGCTTTAGTTTACCGTGAATCAGTCCTACATGCAAATCCGGGTAAACGTCCTTGCGGAGGCGTTCGTACTCTTCGACGGCGGCTTTGGCGTCAATGCTTTCCGATTCTTCGATGAGCGGGCAGATGACGAACGCCTGCCGCCCCGCCTTGACCTGATTGCGAATGAACGCATAGCCGCGTTCGCGCTCGCGCGGCTCCAGCCACTTGGTCTTGATCTCCTGGCGTCCCGGCGGCATCTCGTCAATGAGCGAGAGGTCGAGATCGCCATAGACCGTGAGCGCGAGCGTGCGCGGAATCGGCGTCGCGCTCATCACCAGGATGTGCGGATGATAGCCCTTGGAACGGATCGTCGCGCGCTGTTCCACGCCGAAGCGATGTTGCTCGTCAATCACCGCGAGCGCGAGGTCTTGGAACTCGACGCCTTCCTGAATGAGCGCGTGCGTGCCGACCGCGACGTTGATCTCGCCCGCCGCGATCTGCGCGCGCACCTCTTCTTTCTCGCGATTCTTCAGACTGCCGGTGAGCAAACGCACGCGCGGCGGCTGGGGCTGCCGGGCGAAAACGGTCGCCAGCGTTTTGAAATGCTGTTCCGCCAGAATCTCTGTCGGCGCGAGGAGGGCGGCTTGCGCGCCATTCGCCACGGCGGTCAGCATCGCCGCCGCCGCGACGACCGTCTTGCCCGAGCCCACGTCGCCTTGCAGCAGACGACTCATCGGCTGCGCGCGTTGGAGATCACCGAGAATTTCGTCTAGCGCGCGCTGCTGCGCGCGGGTGAGCGCAAAGGGCAGCGCCGCGAGAAAAGCCGGCACCGTGGCGGCATCCATTTGCAGCGCGCGCCCGGGCTGCTCGCGCCATTGCCGCCGTTGGCGCAGCACGCCCAGTTGGATGAGCAAGAACTCGTCCAACGCGAGGCGGCGGCGCGCCTGCTCCATTTTTTCAAAGGAGGTCGGAAAATGGATTTCGCGCAGCGCGGTCGCGAGATCGTCCAGTTTTTCGCGCGCGCGGAGCGCCGCCGGCAGCGCGTCCGGGACTTTGTCCGCCCAGTATTCGACGACGCTGTTGATCAATCGGCGCAGCCAGCGATTCGTGATGCCTTCGGTGAGCGGATAGATCGGAACGATGCGCGCAGTGTGCAAGAGTTCTTTGCTCAGCGGCTCCCATTCCGGCGACTTGAACGTGAGATGTCCCAGGTCTTGTTCCACGCGCCCACTGACGACGATCCGCCGCCCCGCCTTGAACTGTTGCTGGAGCCACGGTTGGTTGAAGAAAACCGCCGGCATCGTGCCGGTCGGATCGGCGAGCAGGACGTTCGTGATCGTCAAGCCGGCGCGATGCGTTTCGCGGGTTCGCGCTTCACACACGGTCAGGAGCAGCGTGACTTCTTCGCCGTAAACCAACTGGCTGACGGTTTTAAGTTTGCTGTAATCGTCGTAGCGGCGCGGAAAGTGATAGATCAGATCGCCGACGGCGTAGATGCCGAGTTTCTGCAGTCTCTTCGCATGCGCGGGTCCCACATTTTGCAAGCGCGCGACGCTGGCGTCGAGGCCCAAGCCCGGCGTGGAGGGCGGCTGCGCCGATTCTTTGGGCGCGGGCGCTTCGTCCAAGTCGTCGGGCGGTTCGGGTTGCGGCGCGGCCGTTTCCGCGACGGTTGTTTCGACGGCGATTTCTCCGCGCAGCAAACCGAGCGCGCGCGTGAGCATTTCGTGGCGCGCGTCCGGCGTCGCCGCGCCATAGCCCTGCAACGTCCGCGCGATTTCGTCCGCTAACTGGATTCGTTCCGCATCACTCGCTTGTCTTTGCCTGGCGGTCCAGTTGTTAATGAACTTTTCCAATCCGCCGATGACCAGATGGTCGTCGCACTTTTTTTGTTCGTTGACAAGTATTCGTTCCAGGTCTCCAAGAGCAGCAGCCATTCAATCCTCGCAGATAGCGTATGGCGTATGGCTGATGGCATATGGCTAACGGCTTGTTGCTCCATCTTTCCTATTTGCCTTCTACTATTCGCTATTCGCCATTTGCTATATGCCATACGCGCATTTGTCCGCTAGTATTTTCCGGTCAACCACGCGATCCCCACCGCGCCCGGTCCAACGTGAGTGCCCAGGACCGGTCCCGTTTCGCTCATCACGATCTGCTCCATCGAAAAAGTGGTCGAGAGCATTTGCTGCACCATCTTGGCGAGGTGCGGCGCGTCCGCGTGAATCACCGCCAGTTCCTGAATCGGTCCCGACGCCAGCGCGATTTCGACGAGGCGCTCGAGCGCGCGCTTCTGCGTCCGCACATTTTCCACGGGCATGATTTCGCCGTTGACGACCGAGAGCAAGGGCTTGACGTGCAACAAGGTGCCGACCAACGCTTTGCCTTTGCCCAGGCGTCCGCCGCGCTGCGCGAATTCCAGTGTGTCGAGCATACCGATCAGGTGCACGCGCGGCATCGCATCTTGTACGATCTGCTTGATTTCGGCAAGCGGGCGACCCTCTCTTGCCGCGCGCGCGGCAAGGATGACGAGCCAACCCAGGGACATGCAGACTTGCTTCGAGTCAACCAATTCGATGCGAGCGTTTGTGACGCTTTCCGCCGCAAGGCGCGACGCGTTAAAGATCCCGCTGAGCGAGGCGATGGTGTGGAGCGCCAGGATCTGGTCGGTGGTCTCAGCCAGTTGGCGATAGACTTGCTCGAACACGCCGGTGGCGGGCTGGGACGTCGTCGGTAGCGTTGGGCTGCTCAAGAGTTTCTGATAGAACTCGGAAGGGAACAGATCAACTCGATCGCGAAATTCCTGGTCGCCGAAACGGACGATGCAGGGAATGGTCGCAATGTCCAGTTCTTTCAGCAGTGCCGGCGGAATGTCCGCGAGACTATCGGTTAGGATTTTGACGTTTGCCATTTTCACTCCCTACATCCCTTCGTACACCACGACGCCGAGTGCGTCGGTGCCGACGTGCGTTGCGGCGACGGGACCGTAATGATCTACCGAAATGTCCAGGTTGGGCATCAGCAGATTCGTCTGCTCGATCAGCGTCGCGACGTCCTGGGGTGTGTTGCCGTGCAGGACGACCATTTTTTCGATGCGCGTGAATTCGGTGATGAACTCGACGAGTTTTTCGATGGCTTTGGCGCGCGTGCGCACTTTTTCCAGCGCGACGAGTTCGCCTTCTTCCAGGATCAGCAGCGGTTTGATGTTGAGCATGTTGCCCAACAGCGCCTGGGCTTTGCCGATGCGTCCGCCGCGTTCGAGATAGTCGAGCGTCTCGACGAAAAAGCCGATGTAGATACGCGGGATCATGCCGCGCACGAGTCGCACCACCTCGTCGAGCGATTCGCCGCGCGCCGCCGCGCGTCCGGCGGCGGTCACCAACATGCCTAGTCCAACGGTGATGAGTTGCGAATCAATCACGACGATCCGGCTGCGCCCCAGGAGCGGGAGCGCGGCGCGCTGCGCGTTGCGAAACGTCTGGCTCAGTCTGCTCGAGAGATGAATCGAGACGACTTCGCCGCCGTCCCGGATCAATTCGCCATAGGTCTCTTCGAATTGGCGCGGCGAGGGCGGCGAGGTGCTGGGCGGCATGGACACGCGCGATAGACGCGTGACGAAATCAGACGGCGTCACGTCAACTCCGTCGCGCAAGACTTTTTGCCCGAGATGGATGGTCAATGGCAGCACAGTAATGCCCAATTCTGCGACCACCTCGGGCGGCATGTCGGCGGTGCTGTCCGTTACGATTCTCACTCGTTCCATAAGCCACTCATTCTGTCGTTGCTCATCCTTGCGAAGGGTCATCCTGAGCGGAGCGCAGCCAAGTCGAAGGAAACCTTCGCCAGGATGGATCAGTCACGCTATTCCAAAGAGATGATATAGTGGTAATGCGGCTGACTGCCGTTTACAACTTCGACTTCCTGGGACGCATAGACCTTGCGAATTTGCTCGGCGAGCGCTTCGGCGTCGCGCGCGGAAACAGTCTCGCCATAATAGAGCGTGATGATCTCGCTTTCCGCGGCGCGCATTTCCTCGAGCATCTGCAGGGTCAGCGCGGCGCGATCCTCACCCGCGCCGGCTAGATTGTCGTCAATCAGACCGATGAACTGTCCTTCCGCGACTTGGATGCCGTCGAGCGTTACCGAACGCGTCGCCGTCGTGATTTCGAGCGTACGAATGTGCTTTGCCGCGCGATCCATCGCCTTGAGATTCGTCTCCAGGTCACTTTGGAAATTGAACGCCAAGAGCGCGGCAATGCCCTGGGGAATCGTCTTGGTCGGCACGAGCGCGACATCTTTCTTGGACAGTTTGCGCGCTTGCTCCGCCGCCGGAATGATGTTCTTGTTGTTGGGCAGCACGATCACGTGCTGGCTCTTGACCGCGTCAATCGCCTTTAGCAAATCTTCGGTGCTGGGATTCATCGTCTGTCCGCCGGCGACGATCTTGCCGACGCCGAGACTTTCAAATACGCGCGCCAGCCCCGCGCCCGGCGCGACGGTGACTGTTCCGATCCCGACGATTTCGTCGGCGGTAACCGGCGGGCGCGCGGTTTGACCCGCCATAAAGTCAATGTACTGTTCCTGCATGTTTTCGACGATGACGTTCGTGATGACGCCGACGGAACAACCATAGTCGAGAATCGCGCCGGGTGTGGGCGCGTGGACGTGGACTTTGACGAGCGCGGAATCGCCGACGATCAACGCCGATTCGCCCATGCTCGCGATCTGGTCACGAATCGCGTCCACGGCGAGGTCTTTGCCGCGGATGTGGAACTGGATGTCGAACCCCCAGCCCTCCTCGCGCGTGATCTGTTCGAGCGCTTGCGCGCCCGCGCCGGCAGCGGCGAGTTCCATCGGCTCGCCGTTCAAGTACTTGAGCGCGCCTTCGAGGATCACGAGCAGCCCTTGACCGCCGGCGTCTACCACGCCGGCTTCGCGCAGCACAGGCAGCAGCAGCGGCGTCTTGACGACCGCCGCGCGCGCGGCTTCGACCGTCTGCGCCAGCACGCTCCGCAGGTCATCGCTCTGCGCGGCGGCACGCGTCGCCGCGTCCGCGGATTCGCGGCAAACGGTGAGGATCGTTCCCTCGACGGGCTTGACAACCCCTTTGTATGCGGTGCGCGCGCCTTCGACCATCGCCGCGGCAAAATCATGCGAGCCCAGGGTGTCTTTTTTCTCGAGCGCGCGCGCGAAACCGCGAATGATCTGCGAGAGGATGACGCCCGAATTGCCGCGCGCGCCGAGCAGCGCGCCGTGGGACAGCGCTTTGCTGATCGCGCCGGCGGAATGTTCCGGCGACGTGTTCACCTCTCGCATCGCGGCTTGCATCGTCAAGAGCATGTTCGTTCCCGAATCGCCGTCGGGAACCGGGAACACATTCAGACTGTTGACGTACGCCGCGTGGCGTTCGAGCCAAGCCGTGCTGGCGGCGAACAGTTGCTTGATTTCCTGTCCGCCGATGGATTGGAGCGGCGGCTTGGGTTCGGGCGCCGGGGTTGGGGTCTGAGGTGAGGTCATGCCGGCTCTTCCACGTGCAAGCCCTGGACGTGCACGTTGACCTGGGCAACGGGCATGCCCAATGCTTTTTCGACGGTGAACTTGACGCGGTTCATAATCCCGTGCGCGACCTCGGAGATGCGCGTGCCAGATTGGATCACGACATAGAGGTCAATGTTGATTTCGTGATCAATCACTTTGACGTCTATGCCGCGCCGCAAGTTGCCGCGCGCCAAGACCTCGGTGATGCCGTCGCGCAAGTTCTTGTTCGCCATGCCGACGACGCCGTAACATTCGAGCACGGCTTGCCCTGCCAGACTGGCGATCGCGTTCGGCGAGATTTCGATGCGTCCCAGATAATTTTCTTCAGCCATTCTTTTGTCCCTGCCGTTATTTGCCTAAATCTGACGATTGTGGTATGATGCCGACCGTTCGATTCGCGGAATGATCAAAAGGAGTGAACACTTATGGCACAGCGCTGCGACATTTGCAACAAGGGTCCATTGTATGGTCACGGTCGAAGCCATGCGATGAACGCCACGCACCGACGTTTCATGCCCAATCTTACAAAGCGAACGCTGGTCTATCAAGGCAAGAAGCAAAAGTTGAATGTGTGCGCCAATTGCTTGCGAACGCTCGGCAAGAATGGATAGGTCTAGGTCCGCGCGACATTGAACCAGCGGCTCGGCGATGAGACGCTGGTTTTTCTATTTCTATTACCTCACACTCTCGCGCAGTTCCTTTATCGCCTCTGTCACACTCACGGCGTCATTGAAGATCGCGCTCCCCGCCACGAGCACGCGCGCGCCCGCCGCGACCGCGCGCGGCGCGGTCGCCACATGAATTCCCCCGTCCACTTCAAGTTCGACGTTCAACCCACGCGCATCAAGCATCTGGCGCATTGCCGCGATTTTCCGCGGCATCGTCTCGATGAACGCTTGCCCGCCAAAGCCCGGGTTCACGGTCATTATCAGAACGAGATCAACGAATGGCAGAATCTCTTCCAACGTTTCGATCGGCGTCGCGGGGTTGAGCGCCACGCCCGCCTGCTTATTCAACCCCTTGATCTGCTCGACGGTGCGGTGCAGATGCGCGCAGGCTTCTTGGTGCACGGTGATAATGTCCGCGCCCGCGCTCGCGAAATCGGCAATGAATTTTTCCGGCGACTCGATCATCAAATGCGCGTCGAGCGGCAAGCGCGTCCGCGGTCGCATTGCGGCGACGACGACGGGACCGATCGTCAGGTTCGGGACGAAATGCCCGTCCATCACGTCAACGTGGATGTAATCCGCGCCGGCGTTTTCGGCTTCTTTGACTTGCTCTCCCAGCCGCGCGAAATCGGCGGAGAGGATGGANNCGATGCGATAGTCACCCACGACAATCCGATAGAGCCGTTCAGCAGTTTCGATTTTGTCTACGCCGTGCGGGAAAGGTTCATCCTTCAGTTTCTCAATACGTTTCATGGCGCGCTCAACCACTGACTTGGGCAGACGACGAAAATCCTTATGGACAGATGGCTTGAAGTCAACGTTAAAGGATGCCATCCCTTTTCAACCGCCGTTTCATTTCCGCAAAACTAATCGGTTGTTCGTCGCGTCGCTCGGCGACAACCGCCAGGTCGTGTAGGTCTTCCATTAGTCGCTCGTAGCGCTCCAGCGAAAGAATCACACTTACCTTTTTCCCCTTTGTGTCAGTCACGTACTGTTCTTGCGCCATTTCTGCTACTCCTTTCCTCGCCTATATTCTATCGCGCCCTCGTATCACGCGCAACGCTGTAGCCCTACGCAACGGCGGACGAATCGAATGTACCCTCCATTCGCGCGCCGCCGCGCCGTTGTCGTAGTGTGCTTGGCGAAGTTGAGTGTCTTTCTCCTCTATGCGGCTTCCTGCGCTTTCTCGGTT
>DHFK01000219.1 GCA_002400365.1 Anaerolineales bacterium UBA4826
CAATCTCTCGTGGGATAACCTCTCTTGGGACGCGACCTCGAGTTGGGATTCGATTTGGTCGTCGTCTGAGGCATGGCAATCAATCATGGACCTCGACTGAGGGAATGTGCTGAACGCGCTTGACGGCGGCGTCCTGCACCCGCAGATGCGCAAGTCCGCCGCCGTCAAGGTGTTCTGAGGACAAAAGGTGATGGCCATGTCTGTCATAACAAGTTCATTTCAACCGCTCATCCCTCAATTATCCGTCTGGTTTCGCGGACTTGTGCTCCCGGGGATGCTTGGACGGTACATTCTGGTGGTCGGGGCAGCCGGGATTGGGCTGGCTGCCTATGCGTTCACTCATCCACCGATCAATCAACTGGGAGTTCTGAGTGCTCTTTGCCTTTTGAGCCTTGCCGCAGAATGGCATCCCATCAAATTGAAAGGGACTCCGTTGCAAGGCGCCAATCTCTCCGTCAGTTTAGCCGTTGCCTTTGCCGCGCTCCTGATCTCTGGTGCGGCGGGATCAATGCTTGTCAACCTGGGAAGCGCGTTGGGCTATTGTCTGAAAGAGCAACGGCCGTTTTACAAGCGACTGTTCACCTCATCCACGTATATGCTTTGCTCTGGCGCCGCGGGGTTGGCGTATGTTCTGGCTGGCGGTCAGGTGCCCCTGGTGCTAGAGTTTCGCAGTCTCTTCGCCGGTGGACTGGCAGCGGGCGTCTATTTCTTGGTCAACACGACGCTCATTTCGGGCGCGATCAGCCTCCAGACAGGACGCCCGTTCCATTCCATTTTGGCAAACTGGCAGTGGCTCTTTTTGCAGATGCTTACTTCGCTGGCAATCGGATTGGTCATGGCAGTGGTCTACATCAATACTTCGGAATCGCCCGCTTTTCTTCTCGTACCCCTGTGCCTCTCTTTCCCCTGGTACTCGGTCCACTTTTACGTGCAAAAATGCAGAAAGATCCTCGAGCGGAAGGAGAAACTGCTGCATGCGAGCGTCGAATTGAAACAAGCCAATCGCGCTCTAGATCAACGGATAGGGACCCTGCGAGTGCTGCACGACATCGGCGTAAGCCTGAACAGCCGGCAAACCCTGCCGGAAATCCTGAAAGGGATTCTGGTTTCGACAAAGGCTCTGATTGGCGCAGATACCGTTGCTGTTTTCCTTGACAAAGCTGGAGGGCAACTTGAAATTGCAGGTCATCTTGGGTTGAGTCATCAGTACCTTGAAAAACCGGAAATAGCGCTGAACGGTTCAGCCAAGCGTGCGTTGCGCGAGGGGCGCATTCTTGTCATGGACAAGAGCAACTATCTTCCTTCTGCGCTGAGTGATGTGGCGGCGCGTGAAGGGGTGAAAAGCGTAGCCTGTCTTCCGCTAAATCTCGCCGGGAAAATTGTCGGCAGTCTGGATGTGTGTTTCAAATCCGAGTATGTTTTCACTCGCGACGAACTCGATCTTCTCTGTATTCTTGCGAAACAGGCGGCGGTTGGGATCCACAACGCGCGATTACTGGAGCAGCTCCATGAGAATTATTTGAGCACGCTGCGCGCGCTGGCAGCAACGGTCGAAGCGAAAGACACGTACACGCGCGGTCATTCGGAGATCGTGCGGAGGCTGTCGATCACCATCGCCCGGCGGCTGGGACTCTCCGCGAGGGAGATCGAATTGCTGAACATTGCTTCGCTGTTCCACGATATTGGCAAGATCGGCATTTCAGAAACAATCCTCCACAAACCACAGCGATTGGATGACCAGGAATGGGCTTTGATGTGCCAGCATCCGGTCATCGGACAGGACATTCTCAGCAAGATCCCCGCGCTGGCGGATGTTCATCCCATCGTTCGACACCATCACGAGAGGTATGACGGGAAGGGTTATCCGGATGGTGTCTGTGCCGAAGGTGACATTCTGGCGGCGATCATTAGTATTGCCGACACGTACCAGGCGATCACAAGTGAAAGACCCTATCGCAAGGCGCAGCCAAAAGGATGTGCGGTCGAAGAAATCCGACGTGTCTCTGGTACGCAACTTGTTCCTCGAGTCGTGGAAGCATTTCTGTCTGTCGTCGAGTGCGACGATGTAGAACAAAAGGGATATCAATTTGATCCAGCATGGCTAAGGTCGGGCGGAAAATCGGATCAGCGTTCCTACGCTGAGGTTTTTCAATCGGTTGGTCTATCTGTTGCATCCAACGCTCGGTTTAATGCGAACTGAGATTTTCGGTCAGATGAATCTTGATAGGGAGGACAAAATGAAACCCCAAAGTATCAAGTTGAGGCTGGTTCTGTGCGGCGCTTTGATCTTGTTCGCGGCGACGCTCAGTACTCCGATGCCCATCCTCGCTCAACGCGGAGCGCTGCAGACGGCGAAAATTGAGCCGGCGCTGCTAACGGCGCTGCAGGCGAACCCGCGTGGGGAATTCGCCGTGATCGTGCAGACGAACATGCCCAATCTCAAGGACAAGCCCGACGTGCCGGGCGCGCCCAGCATCAAGGACGTTCGCGATGCGAAGGGAAATTACGATCCAAAGAAAGCGTTGAAGGCGCTCAACCCCCAGCGCGCCCGCTGGGCTGTGGATCGTATTCGGGCGGTTGCCGGAAAGCGGGTCAACCAACTGACGATTATCGGCGGAGCAGCCGCCACTCTCACGGCTGATGCGATTGCCAAACTAAGTCTCGATCCATTCGTCAGTAATATTCATCTCGATAAGAAGATGAAGGTGCTCGGCACCCCGGGCGAACAGAGTCTGTACGCTCAGATCGTCAATGCGCCGAGTGTGTGGGCGGAGGGGTTCAATGGTCAAGGAGTTGCGGTAGCGATCCTCGATTCCGGTGTTGCCGCACATGATGATCTCGCATTGCCAGCGTCACGCATCATCGCCTCGACAGACCTTGTAACCACGCCGGCTGTTTCGGGCGATCCCGGCGGGCACGGAACACACGTTGCAGGAATCGTCGCCGGCAACGGGACGGATTCTGCGCAGGCGCGCGAGGGGATCGCGCCGGGCGCTAACATCGTGAACGTGCGCGTCATCGGCTCCGATGGAACGGCGAGTCTATCGTCGGTGATCGGCGGGATCCAATGGGTGATCCATAATCGCAAGACCTACAACATCCGCGTCATGAACCTATCCCTGGGCGCCACCGCCGCCAACTTGTATCGGGACGATCCGCTCGCCGCGGCGGTCGAAATGGCGTGGAACAGTGGTATCGTCGTGGTTGCAGCAGCGGGCAACAACATGAACGTACCGGGCTCTATTGTGACGCCGGGGATAGATCCATTTATTATCACCGTGGGCGCACTGGACGACGCGCAAACGTTGGCTACGGCGGACGATACCGTCGCGTTCTACTCGTCCATTGGTCCGACGCTCGATGGATTTCACAAGCCGGACCTCGTCGCCCCGGGGCGCAAGGTCGTCTCACTCCGCGTGCCAAGTAGCTTCCTAGACACGTTACTGCCCGATCGAGTCACTGGCGCCAGCTATTTCCGCCTGTCAGGTACCTCGATGTCTGCACCCGTCGTCGCCGGGACCACTGCGCTCATGTTGCAGAGGAATCCTGGGTTGAAACCGAATCAAGTCAAGTACATTCTGATCCAGACAGCCCGTCCGGTAGCGCTATCGCCCGGCGTGGATAGCACCGGCGCAGGTCTGGTAGATGCCTACGCGGCGGTCAAGAGCATTTTGAACGGCAGAGCCAATCTTGGCTTGACGCCCTCCGACAATTTTGCCAAGACGGTCTATCCGATGCTCAGAGGCATGCCCTTGACCGGCATGTGGCGGAATCTGACTTACCGGGGTGTTAACTGGGTTGACATTACTTGGGACGATATTACCTGGGACAGAGCGACTTGGGAGAACTTGCGTTGGGAGGACATCACCTGGGACAACCTCACGTGGAGCGATATCACCTGGGACGATGTTACGTGGGACTCGGTGGTTTGGGACGTGGGTGGCAGTACAGGTGCAGCCGATTATGGGGCCTGGCTTGCTCTAAGGCCACTCGACTAATAGGAGGAGCATAAATGACTGGCACCGACCAAGTCGTCGGTCGGTTGGGAACATTGAGGCAGCGAAATGTGAGTTCTGGATTCAAGGCTCCAGGACTCACATTTATCGCGCGCCTTTACATTGTCGGCGTCTGCCTCATCGCGCTTGCCATCTGGCTCCTGTCGCCTATAACCTCAACCCTGGATACAGCGGGCGCGGTGATCTTCCTTGTCCTGAGCGGCTTGGCTCAGCTCTTGTCGATCCGCTTTAACAAGAATGCTTCTGTATCCTTGTCCATGGCGGTTGCCCTGGCGGTGATCCTCCTCTTCGGTCCAGTATACGCGGTCTGGGTAAAGATCCCAAGTGGACTGGTGCACTATCTTAAACTGGTTCGTCCGAAGAGACACCCGTACTATCGTTCCGCGGTCACCACCGCGACACTGGTGATTGCCGTCTGGGCGGCTGGCTGGCTCTACATTGCTTTGGGTGGTCAAGTCGGCTCGGGCTTTGATTCCGTCAGTTCCATGCTTGCTCTGGTGGTCGCCGGATTCGTCTACTATGGGATCAATACATTCTTGATCAGCGCGGCGATGGCGTTGGAAGCGCGGCACGGATTTTGGGAGTTATTGGGAAAGAACTACAAGTGGCTGACTCTCAATATGGCAAGCATGACACCCCTGGCGCTTGGGCTTGCACTGATTTACCGGCAGATTGGATGGATCGGGCTGGCACTTTTTATGCTGCCCATCGCGATGGCTTGGTATTCGTTCCGCCTGTACGCGAATTCGGTGGAGGATGTACGCAAAGCCAATGAGGAATTAACACGGGCAAATGGAAGACTGAACTGCATGTACGAGATTTCGCGTACGCTCGCCGGCTCGCTGCACGTGAGCGAGACCTTTGAGCGCATTTTGGTTTCGATTCGACTGAGTGGTTTCCAAAATGGTTTCGTCGTGGGACCCCTGTCCAGGATTTGCATTGACCGGCCGACCCGGAGAGCGACAGATCCATCACTGCCGCAATCTGCCTTTACGTATGCCGAGGTCGAAACGAAACGTGCTTTGGTCGAATTTATTGCTTCAATCGCGAGTGATCCGCGGTTAGCCAGTGGAGAGCTCACGGTTGTTGCGCCAGCCGAGCACAGGGTTATCTCATCCGCGCAGCGGGTTGTGCCAACACTCGTATTAATCCCTCAACACGTGAACGGGGAGTTGTGGGGGATTGTCGGAATTGAATCCCCCAATGCTCTGTCAGACATAGAAACGAAAGAGCTCTTGCTGTTCCGTTCCATGTCCCAAAGCGCTCTCGAAGTGGCACTTGATCATGAACGCGCGGAACTGGAGGCAATGATTGATCTGCGAACCGGGTTGTATAATCACCGCTACTTCCAGGTGACGCTGCAAAAGGAGTTGCAAGAAGCTACTCAGCGAAACAGCACACTCTCTTTCATGATGGTTGACATCAACAAATTTAAGGTGCTTAACGACACGTATGGACATCAGGTCGGCGACCGTGTCCTCGAAGTCATCGGTCGGTTGGTGCGCGAGAACATTCGCGAAGGAGATATTGGATGTCGTTATGGCGGAGATGAACTATGTGTTCTTCTCCCTCACGCCGACCGCGTGAGGTCAATGGAGATTGCTTCGCGCATTGATCGTGCGATCCGGAATTACACCTTCGAAGCGCGCCGAGCCAACGGTGCAGGCATCGGAGAGTTGGAACATCTCCATGTGCGCGTCAGCATTGGCATCGCAACGTTTCCCGAAGCCGCGAATAGCCCTGCGGGACTGATCGAGACTGCCGATTGTGCCTGCTATCGAGCCAAAGCGTTAGGCGGTGGCGTCGCCGCGCATGATGAGCAATTGGCAAGTCAGAATCGCGTCCCCCATCTACGGCGGGTCAAGTAACGCGCGGTTACATGGCGATTGATCTATGCAAGGTCAAATGACAACCTCCCGCTGGCCCAAGATCCGGTGGGAGGTTGTTTTGAGACAGCCTCTGAATGATGCAAGGGGATGACCCGGGGACTGCCCTGAACGGAGTGAAGGGACAGGGCTCTCTGCCCCCGCTTGCCAAACCCCGCGAATCAGCATACAATACCCGCGATGAACTTGTTCGAACACCACCGCCGCGAACTGGGCAAGACTGAAACCTCTCGCGCGTCATCGCCGGATGCGCGCGCGCAACGCTCTCTGTTTGAATCAGTCGGCGATGACGCGCGACCACTTGCCGCGCGGATGCGTCCGCGTACGCTCGACGAATTTGTGGGGCAGGAGCATATCGTCGGGCAGGGGAAACTCTTGCGCCGCGCGATCGAGTCCGATAAACTTTTTTCTTCGATCATCCTCTGGGGTCCGCCCGGCACGGGCAAAACCACGCTCGCGATGATCATCGCGAACACGACGAAATCCCATTTCGAAACGATCAGCGCGGTCACCGCCGGCGTCGCCGACATTCGCCGCTTGATTGCCGACGCGAGAGAACGACGCGGCACCTTCGGCGGCACGCGCACGATTGTCCTCGTGGACGAAATCCATCGCTTTAACAAGGCGCAGCAAGACGCGCTTCTCCCGCACGTCGAAGACGGCACGATCATCCTCATCGGCGCCACGACTGAAAATCCTTATTTTGAAGTCATTAGCGCGCTCGTCTCGCGCTCGCGCGTGTTTCAACTGCGACCGCTGACCGATGACCAGGTCGCCGCGCTGATCCGACGCGCGATGGTGGACCAAGAACGCGGATACGGAGCTAAGAGATTGGAGATCAGCGAGGACGCACTCACGCATCTGGTGGACATTGCCGGCGGCGACGCACGTGTCGCGCTCAACGCGCTCGAACTCGCCGTCGAGTCCTCCTCGCCGGGTGAAGACGGCGCGATTCGGATTGATCTGACGGTGGCCGAAGAAGCGATTCAGCGCCGCGCCGTTCGGTACGATCGTGCCGGCGACGAACACTACGATACCATCAGCGCGTTCATCAAATCGGTGCGCGGGTCCGATCCCGACGCCGCGCTCTATTGGCTCGCGCGCATGATCTACGCGGGCGAAGACCCCAAGTTCATTATGCGGCGATTGCTGATCCTCGCGGCGGAAGACATCGGCTTGGCTGACCCGGCGGGGATCATCGTCGCGTCCGCATGCGCGCGGGCGCTCGAATGGTGTGGCTTGCCGGAGGCGCAGTATCATCTCGCGGAAGCAACGCTGTATCTGGCGACCGCGCCCAAGAGCAATTCGTGCGGCGCGTACTGGAAAGCGCTGGCGGAAGTCGAAGCCGAAGGAAAGGTAGAAGTGCCGGACCATCTCAAGGATTCGTCGCGCGACGGCAAGGCGCTGGGGCACGGCAAGGACTACAAGTATCCGCACGAATTTCCCGGTCACTGGGTGGAGCAACAGTACCTGCCCGAGCGCTTGCGCGGCAAGCGCTTCTACGAGCCGAGCGAGCAGGGGCGCGAGAAAGATATCGCGGCGCGGTTGGCGCGGTGGAGGAGGGGAGAGAGCAAAACGTGATTCGAGCCAACGTATTGCGCCAAGTGCGGACGGATAATTCACCTGGGCACCGATGGATTTACTTTCCATCCCGACGGAACTTGTTCTGGCGAAATCTGCACCGACAAAGAGATGCGCCAGATCATGGCGTCGGAGCGCAGAGGGCGGAAGAAATAAACTCACCTTCACAAACATCGAGGAACAAATGGCTGATACCACCTTTGCCGAACGCGCGGAAACCTTCCTGAACGATCTGATGCGCGAGCATTATCAGGTCGGCGCGGGACTGAAAGAGACGCTGGAACTTGCGGCGATCTACGAGCGTAACGCCGACCTATTCGCCGAGGCGACGGTGCGGGAACGCGTCGCGGCGCTGCGACTTGACGCGTCGAAGGAAACGCGCCACCTTGCTGATTTCGCGGTCGGCAGTTTCGTCGAGAACGCGGTCAAAGAGTTGAGCGAGTCCATCGCGAACGCGGAATTGAAAGCGACCGTCGAGTGGGACGACAAGCAGATTCCGTACAAAAACATCCGCCCAGTGCTGGTGCGCGAGCCGGAGTATCGCCGTCGTCACGATCTCCAAGCGCGGCAATTCGCGGTCATGGTCAAGCAAAATCCGCTGCGCGTTCAACGCCTCAACGCGCAGCACGATCTCGCGCGCGGCTTGGGCTTTGCCGATTACCGCGCGATGATCGAGCAACTGCGCGGCTGGGATTTGCCGAAATTCCACAAGCAACTCAATCCGCTTCTCTCGGAGACTGAAGATATTTTCGAGCGTGAATTGGGAACGCGTTTGTCTGCCGCGCGCGTCCCGCGCCAAGCAGCCGACACGAGCGACGTGGCGTACGTATTGAGCGCGCCGGAGTTCGATGCGATCTTTCCCGGCGAACGTCTCGTGCCTGTGCTTGCGAAAACGCTCGAGCGGATGGGTGTGTCGCTGGATTCTACGCCTGGCTTGACTCTAGACACTGGGGCGCGACCGTTGAAATCGCCGCGTGCGTTCTGCGCGCCGGTGCGCGTGCCGAACGAGGTGTATCTCGTCATCAAGCCCATCGGCGGGCAGGACGATTATCGCGCACTCTTCCACGAGTCGGGCCACGCCGAACACTTTTCACACGTTGACGCGGCGCTGCCGTTTGCGTTTCGCTACCTCGGCGACGAAGCGATCAGCGAGACGTTCGCGTTCCTGTTCGAGCATCTAACGCAAAACCCGCGCTGGCTCGTGGACGTTTTGCGCGCGCCGCTGCGCGAAGCGGAAAAGTATTGGCGTTTCGCGTTGTTCCATAAACTGTGGTTTCTGCGCCGCTACGTCGCCAAACTGGAATACGAGTTGCACTTGCACGACGAAGGACCGAGCGGGATGGAAACGGCGTACCGCGATATTCTCGGCGACGCGCTGCACATCACGATTCCGCCAGAACGGTACCTCGACGATGTGGACGATGGCTTGTACGTCGCGGGTTACCTAAGGGCATGGGTGTTCGAGATGCAGTTGCGCGACTTTATGGTCGAGCATTTCGGGGAAGGGTGGTACGAGTCGCGCGACGCGGGAGGGTTCCTGCAAGAGTTGTGGGCAGTCGGCTTGCGCGATGCGGTGGACGAAATCGCGCAGACGCGCATCGGCGCGCCGGGACTGGATCCCAAACCGCTGATCGAAGAGTTGCTGAGCGGGTAACTTTGTCGGTAATGTGCACAAAGAGCATTGTCGAAGAATTGTGCAAAATCGCTAGTGACAAGGCGCGGGGTGTGTGCTATTCTTT
>DHFK01000103.1 GCA_002400365.1 Anaerolineales bacterium UBA4826
CTTGACCGCGTCGGCGTAGCGCTTGCCCACCGAGTTGTCGCTCGCGGCAAGCGCGCGCACTTGAAACCACGGGTGCGCGTCGAGCATCTGTACCAAGCGTTGTCCCACGAGTCCGGTCGCGCCGAGAACGGCGACGGGTATTTGGGGTTTCATAGTCCACCTCACGTTTGTAGTGTGCGCCTCGGCGCACCTAACGGCGCTAAAGCGCCTCCTACGAACTCGCGTGCAAATTGAATCCCGCGTGGATCGCGCGCACGGCAGCGTCCGCGTCTTTTTCGTCCATCACCAACGACAAATTGTATTCCGATGAACCCTGCGCGATCGAGATCACATTCAAGCCGCGCTCGCCCAGGGCGGTGAAGACTTTGGCGGCGATGCCGGGGATACCCTTCATCCCCGCGCCGACGATCGCGACGATCACCACTTGAGACTGCGCCGCGATGCGGTCAATGTTCTGACGCAAGCGCTCCAACTCAAATTCCTTTTCCAACGCCGCGCACGCGCGGTCGGCGGCGCTCGCTTCGACGACGAAGCAGATGGATTGCTCGGACGACGATTGCGAGATCATCAGGACGTTGATCCCCTCGCGCGCGACGGTCGCGAAAACTTTGGCGGCGACGCCCGGCACGCCCTGCATCCCGCGCCCTTCGACGGTGACGAGACTCAGTCTGCGAATGGCGGTGATCGCTTTCACCGTCCGCCCATTCTTCTTTGGGTCGCGCACGATGCGCGTGCCGGGGTGCGCCGGGTCGAACGTATTGAGGATGCGGATCGGAATAGCGTGCTCGGCGACCGGCGAAATGGTTTGCGGATGAATTACCTTCGCGCCAAAGTACGACAACTCGGCGGCTTCGGCGTACGAAATCTCGGCAATGGATTGCGCGTCCGGCACGACGCGCGGATCGGCGGTCATCACGCCGTTGACGTCGGTCCAAATCCACACTTCGTCCGCGTCGAGCGCGCTGCCGAGAATCGTCGCGGAATAGTCGCTGCCGCCGCGTCCGAGCGTCGTCGTGACGCCGGCGCGCGTCGCGCCGATAAAGCCGGTGACGACCGGAATCGCGCCGGCGTCGAGCAGCGGCAACAGCCGCGCGCGGGTTCTGTCGCGCGTTGCGTCCATCAGCGGACTGGCTTGCGTAAAGCGATCGTCGGTGACGATGAGTTCGGTCGCTTCAACGGCTTGCGCGTTTGCGCCGCTTTCGCGGAGCGCCTGCGCGAAAATCGGCGCGGTCATACGCTCGCCCAGCGACGCGACCGCGTCGAGCGCGCGCGGCGTCAGTTCGCCTAGAATGTGGATGCTGCGGCAGAAATCGGCAAAGCCGTCGAGCATGAGCGTGATCTGGTTACGCAGTTCCGTGCGCGCCGCCGAGTCGGCAACCGCGTACTCGAGCGCGACACGGTACTGTCCGGTGAGCGTGCGCTGCGCCGCGCGATAAGTTTGATCGTCGCCTGCCGCGGCGCGGCGCGCGGCGCGAATGAGCGCATCGGTGACGCCGCTCATCGCGCTCACGGCGACGACGATCGAATGTCCCGGCGTCGCGGTGGCAGAGACCAAGCCCGCGGCGTTTTTGATGCGCTGCCCGTCGCCCACTGACGTTCCGCCGAATTTCATCACGAGTCGCATATCGCCTCCTACGCATTTTGTATCCTACGAAAACAAAAAGACTCTCGCGTCCTTGTTGGGACGAGAGAGTCTCCCGCGGTTCCACCCAGATTCGCACACGCGCTTCGTCGAACGCGTGCGCTCTTGCTGCGCCGATAACGGAGGCGCCGGAGCGGCTCGCAAGTGGTTTTCGCTGAGGGCTGGTCAACCCGGTTCTCAATCGCAACCGCGCGCCCGGGTCTTCCTGTGACTGCGTTCTCAGTTACTCGTTTTGGTCATCGCCGACGTTGGATGTTCAGTTGGGCGAGATTATACCACAGAAACGCAGGGGTTACAACCGCTTTACTTGTGCGCTTTGCTTACGGCAGTGTCCCTGCCTTCGGCGTGGCAGACGACGCACGTTTCGGTCTTGTCCGCCGTGGTCATCAGACTGATGTGTCCTTTGGCGGGTGCGCTGTCGTGACAACCCGTGCACACCGAGGTGATCGGTGGTCTGGTCGTGCCGCCGACTGTGATGCCTAGATCGGTGGCGGGCAAGGGCAAGAGGTTCGTGTTCGGGAGATGGCACTTGGCGCAATTCGCGCGATTCCCCGGGTAAACCACTTCTCCATAGTTGACTCTTCCGTTGATGACGTACGGAGTCGTCGCCTCTTCACCCGTGTGAATCCGGTGGATCATGTACTCAAACGAAATGGATTCAGGCGTGCCGGGCGCGGGCGTGCGATCAACCGCGTTCACGCGATGACAGAACACGCAGAAATCGGGATTCTGGCGCGAGCCGCCGTGAATCGAAAAACCGGCGCGCGCGCCAATGCTTTGGTGGCATTTGTTGCAGTCCGCGCGATCAACGATGGGGCGGCGCGCCACGGCTTTGGCATCCGTCACCGGAAAGTAGAAGACGGGATTGTAGCCGGCATCGCGCGCAAAGTACGGCGTCTTGCCGTCCGCGGCGAGCAGCGTCGAACCATCCGCCTTCTTCAGGGTGGTACTGATGTAACCTTGCGCGGCGATTGCAAACGAGCCCTTGGCGTCAGCAGGAATGGTATTGGAGAAGGTGTAGGTGTAGTTGCCACTGCCAGCGTCTTTGGCTTTGGTAGCGACGGCGGGAGTGGTGACCAGCGATTCGCTCCAAGAGTTGGTGAAATCTGTCGTGGGACCAGCCATGACCAAGGAGAGACTCCACATCTCTTTGGGATCAATCGTCTTGCCGTCCTTGTCTTTGATGTTGAACGTGACGGTCGGGTTCTGACCCGGCTTGGTGTCTTTGACGTCAACGAGGGTGAATTTCACGCCGCGCAGTTGCTTGGAGGCGTCCGGGATCGTGTGCGCGCCGACGACGGAGGCGTCGAACTCTTTGCCGGAATCGGGTTGATGGCAAGCCTTGCAGGTGTTGTCATTCGTCTGCGGTCCGCCAACATGCCCCTTGCCGCCCGTGGTGGATTTGCCGGTTGCCCAGTCAATGTCGTCGTGGCAGGAGCCGCAGGCGGCGCGGCTGGGCGCGGCTTTCCAGTTGTCGGCGTTCTTTGCGCCGGGCTGGTGGCAGGTCGTACAGTTGCGGATGTCTTGCGGAAAAGTGGCTTTGGAAAAGTCGGCGTTACTGCTGACCAGGAAGTAGGGTTTCCCGGCTTTGACGTTCTGCAAGTTGGCGCCGCGATGGATCTTGTGCACCATGACCTTAAAGTCAATCGTGTTGCCGCTGGCGGTATCAAAGCTTCGTTCAGTATGACACAGTACGCAGTAAGCAACATCGACGCGCGAGCCGTGAACGCGCAGAGGATCGTGGCACTGATTGCACGCTTCGGTCTTGACGACTTCGCGGACGTTCGGCGTGCCACCAGCCGGCACAAAGGCAAACGTGGCGTTAGCCCGCTCGGTGCTATTGTTGCGCGTTACCTGCAAGCCGACGACAGTCGTTGCGGCTTTGTCATAGTTGGCTGGGATCGTGCCGGTAAAGGTGTACGTAAAGCCAGTATCTGTATCGACTAGCTTGCCGCCCCGATCATTTGTTTCTTGGAGCGTGGCGGTTTTGAGCACGGCTGGAAGCGTTTGGGTGTACCACGTGTACGTTGTGCCGCTGACAACTCGGGTGACATAGTCTTCGTAGCGCGTCAAGCCCGAATCTTTGTCGGCGACCACTTTGGAAATCGCGATACGGACACTGTTCGCGTCCAGATCGGCACGCTTGAGCAGATTGCCTTGGCCGTCAGTCAATTTGAACGTGACGACCGGCTTGTTGTCCGCGCCGATCTCGACCTTTGAGATTTCTGCCTTGAGCCCGGGACCGGGGGAAACAGGCGCGGCTTTGCCGGGTGCGCCGGCAGGCCCAGCGGGTCCTGCAGGTCCAGCCGGTCCAGGCGCACCCGGTGCGCCCGGCACGCCGGTTGCGCCGGGCGCACCCGCGGGGCCGGCGGGCCCCGTCGCGGCGGGCGCCGGGCTAGTGCACCCGACCACGAGCGCGAGTGCGAGCGCAACCAGGGCAATCGCAAGAATAACTACGGCGTTTCGTTTCATCGAGATTGCTCCTCCTCGAGAGATGGGGGTTGGCGCCATCCTTGTGTAGGTTGGCGATTGAACCGCGCTTGCGCCTGCGGGGCAGTTCCAACAAACAAAAAGCCCTCGGTCGCAAAAACGCGTCCGAAGGCAAATCACCACCTTCAGTGAAGTACGATGCCATCCTTAGCATCGCCGCACATCTACGGCTCGATTATACAACAGACAGAAGGGGAGAAAGTATCAATTTTCCGTCCAAAAGCACCGGATTTGGAGAACCACGGGCACCCCGCAAAGGTGCGACGCACCGACGAGGTGCGTCGCACACACGCTCGTAAATTACTTGCGCTCTGGCTCGCGCGGATACGGCGGCTTGTAGGGATTGGAGATATTGTGCGCCTTGTCCGGCGAAAACTCTTTGCCGGCGCCGTGGCAAACCGTACAGGTCTCTACCTCGTCCCGGCCGTACGGATCGCCGGGTGTCGGGTCCAGCGTATTCAACTTGGCGTGAGTTCTCGCCTTGTCCGAGTCGTGACAAGCCAAACACGCCAGTCGCGACGGATTCTGTTTCCACGCTGGACTGCCTTTGGAGTCGTGACACTTGACGCAGTTTCTGACATCCTGCGGAAAGATCACTTCGTTGAACGCATTGGGATTCCCCGCATAGATTTCCTCAGGCCGCTCCAGGTACCGTCCAAAGTGAATGCCGTGGACCCGCCGGGAGAGCGGCACCGCGCCAAAGCCGCTCCAACCGCTCGTCGAGGTTCCACCCAGTCTCGCAAAACTGTCGCCGGTGGCGTAACGCGAATAGTCGTGGCACGCCTTGCAATAGTCGGTGTCGAACGGCTCGGGATGTTGGGGGCCTGCGTCCAGGTGCCAGATGGTCTTGCCATGACAGTCGGTGCAGTTCGTCGCCACTTTTGGCTCTACCGTTTCGGTGCCGATCTGAAAGGTCATAAAGCCGATTGTTGAACGGCTCACATCTGGCAACTTGCCAGCGATGGGTTGCGCCCACACGTACACCATGTAGGTGCCAGCCGGCAAGCCCTTCACATCGTCCAACTGGTAGGTGATGTTCTGCGCGCTGCGCGTCACGTTCGGATCGCTATAGTCGAGCGGGTCGGAGAGTTTGCGCAGATCGTTGATCGGATACGAGCCCTGCCCGATCACGACGTACGGCTCCATGGTCGTGCCGACGGTCGTACCGCCGCGCGCGAGCGGCAAGCCGCCCGGTTTCCAGCCCATGATCGTCGTGACCTTGCTGTTGTGGATTTCGATGCGCGAGTTCGCGCCTTGGAGATTGCTGCGGATCGCCACCGTGCCAGCGGTTTCGTTCGCGGTGATCGTGACATCTTTCAAGTTGGCGAGCAGCCAATCCTTAACCTGGGTCGGCGTTTGCAAGCCCACTGGCGCGGCGAGTTCTTGAGGCGGATTGCCATTGACCGCGATCTTGAAGGTGTCGCCCGCCGCAAAGGTCCACCCCTTTGGCGTGCCGGTCGCCGCTTTGGCGTTCGTGGCAGAAGCGCGCAACTTGCTGTTGCCATTCTTCGCCGCGTTGGTCAGCACCGGTACGGACTCGTAACGCGGGCCATAGACAAAGAGACCGGCGGTCGAAAAATTGGCGTTGTCAACTTTCGTGTGGTCGGCGAGCGCATTGCCCTTGTCATCTTTGATGACGAGCGTTACCACCGGCTTTTCGCCGGCACCGTAGAACTTGCCATTCTTCGGCGGGGTCATACTCACCGCAACTTGGTTCACCGGTTGGCTGACCTTGTGCGCTTCTGCGATCGGCTTGGCGCCGCCGGTATCCGGGGGATGGCAACCGGCGCAAGTCGTATCGTTGGGCTGAGGTCCTCCTTTGTGGGCTACGGCAGTCTTGGGCATGCTGGCGGCATCGCCGAACCAGGTATTGTCGTGACACGAACCGCAGGCAAGGCGTGTGGGCGCGGTCTTCCAGCGATCGTCCACGTGGCAGGTGGTACAGTTCTTGACGTTCGCCGGGAAGATGACGCCCGTATAGTTCCTAAAGACACCCTTCTGCGGGTCGGTATTCGACGGGTTCTTTAGGTCTTCGCCATTATGCACGCCATGCGCGCGGAATACGATCGGGTCGGGGACGCGGGTCGTACCATCCGTCGGCGAGGTAAAGGCGGCGTAACCTTCGTTGTTGTGGCAACTCTTGCAGGTCCGCACCGGCACTGCATCAATCGAGGGGCTGCCGTAGGGACTTCTGCCCGGATCAACGTGATGGAGATAGAACTGTCCATTCAAAGCCCCCAGGTGGCAAGCCGCGCACTTTTCTTTTTCTACGATTTGCTTCTCGACCGTCGCCGTGCCGAGTTGGAAATCGGCAAGCGCAAACGCTTGATTCACGGGCGGGGTGCCCTTTTTCACCGCCCACACCGACACGGTGTAGGTGCCCGGCTCTTCGTTGCTGACCGGTTGGAACGTATATTTCAACACGTTCCCATCGGTCTGCACGTTGGTATCTTTCAAGAGGTCAATGTAGTGATGCGGAGTTTTGGTTCGGTCGGTGGTGGCATTCAGCAGTTTGACCGCCGTGACGGTCTTGGCTGTTTCCTGGGGTCCGAACGCGTAAAGATTGAGCGTGGCAAAATCATCTTTGGTGAGCGCGCCGCCAAACTTGTCTTTCAGCGTCACGGTGACCACAAGTTTCTCGCCGGCCACCAGGTGCGTCCCGTTCGCCGGCTTGGAGAGACTAACGATCACATCCATGCCGGTGTCGGTGCCTGGCGGCAGGGGCGCTGGTTTACCTGCCGGGCCGGCGGGTCCCGCGGGGCCCTGGGAGCCGGCGGGTCCTGCTGGACCTTGCGCGCCAGCAGGTCCTTGCGCCCCGGCGGCGCCCGGCGCGCCGGGCGCCGTGGTGCAACCTACTGCGAGCGCGACTGCGAACACAACCAGGGCAGTCGCAAGAATAACAATCGTGTTTCGTTTCATTTGGATACTCCTCCTTCTGGAAGATTGGGACTAATGCTGTCCTTACCGCAGATTGGAAACTGAGCATCACCTCGCTTCCGTTACACCGAAAACAAAAGCCTTCAGGCGCGAAGACGCGCCCGAAGGCAATCACCACCTTCAGTGAATTTGTGATGCCGTCATCAGCATCGCCACTTGCCTATGGTTTGGTTATACGATAGACGTAGATAGAGAAAGTATCACCTTTCCGTCCGAAGGCGGTGAACCATCGGCCTTCTCCAGTTGCCGGGCGATACAAAAGCCGGGGCAGATTCGCCGGCGGTCATTTCGCAGGCAACGCTTGGACGTAGGTTAGCACGTCCAAAATTTGCTGCATGGTCCAATCCATCCCCAAAGCCGAAGGCATGGCGGGCTGGCTGCCCGGCTGCCCCACACGCGTCTTGTGGACGAACTCAAAGGGATTGTCGGTTGCTATCGTTCCGACGTACTCCGGTTTTTCGGCAGATCCGAAATTCAGTTGCTTGCCCTCGGCGCCATGACACGCCGCGCACTTGCTGTCGTACAGTGGTTTGCCGCGCGCGGCATCTCCGCCGATGGGTTTCTTGGAGGCATAGTCCACGTATTTGGGGAGATCAATCAGCCCGCTCTTGAGAAAGTTCGCCATGTCGGCGATGTCCTGTGCACGCAAAACTTTGGAGAAATCGTGCTTGGGATTCAGCGAACCCTTCAAGATCGCGGCGAGTTCGTCGGTGCTCTTCTTCTGAGCCGCGTCCCACACCCCGGGAAAGCCGGTCTTGTGCGAGCCAGATCCGTAGGCGCCATCCTTGCCTTTATAGTCCCAGCCATGGCACTCTTTGCAGCGGTAGGTTTCGCTCCCCTTGCGCGTGTTGCTGGTTTGCAAAGCCCATAGGGGTTGGTCGTCTTTGGGTTCAGTGGCGCCCGGCACAACCTTCCACCACTTGTCATAGAGCAGTCCGCCGCGTGCGATACTTTCTACGCTGGTTTTCTCGGCGGCTTTTTCCGGCAGAGATTGCGCATAGGTTGCCACGTCAACGACTTGTTGCATCGTCCAGCCCAAACTGAGAGCCGAGGGCATGGGTGGGTCGCTGCCTGGCTGACCCGCGCGGACTTTGTGGATGAACTCGATCGGGTTGTCCTTGGCGATGGTCCCCACAAACTCTGCCTTGTCGGCAGAGCCGAAATTGATCTTTCTTCCGTCGGAGCCGTGGCAAGCCGCGCAGGCACTGTCATACAGCGCTTTGCCAGCCGTCGCGTTTCCGCCGATGGGCTTTTTGGCTTTGACGTCAACGTATTTCGTGACATCAATCAACCCCTCTTTGAGAAAGTTCGCCATGTCGGTGAGGTCGGTCGCGCCCAACACTTTGGAAAAATCGTGCTTGGGGTTTGCCGAACCCTTTAGGATCGCGACGAGGTCACCGGCGCTTGTCTTTTGAGCCGCATCCCATACGCCGGAGAAACCGGTATAGTGGGAGCCCGAGCCGTACGCGCCGTCCTTGCCTTTATAGTCCCAGCCGTGACACTCTTTGCAGCGCCAGGTTGCGCTGCCGGTGGCTTTGTTGGTGGTCTGCGAGCCCCAGAGTGGATGGCTGTCCTTGGGTGCGGCGGCGCCCTTTACTTCTTTCCACCATGCATCGTACAGTCTTCCGCCGCGCGCGACGCTGTCCGCGCTCGGTTTTGGTACGGCGGTAGCCGTCGGCGGGACCGGCGTTGCGGTCGGAGCCGGCTTGGTCGGTGGGACCGCCGTGGGCGGAACGAGGGTTGCCGTCGGCGGCACCGGTGTTGCCGTCGGCGCGGGTGCGCAGGCGGCGGCGCCAATGGCGAGGACGGCTATCGTCAAGAGAACGCTGCGAATCCGAATCATGCGGAACGCTCCTTTTCTGAGAGAATGTGATTGTGCTTGATCAACCGCAGACTTGTCAGGCATCATCCCCTTTCCAAAAACTAAAGCCCTCGGGCGCGCAGACGCGCCCGAAGGCAATCGCCACCTTCAGCGAATTGACGATGCCGTCATCAGCATCGCCGCGCACGTATATTCTAATTATACACCAATTGTCAAGCGGACCGCGCTTTTGGCGCAAGTACGTTCTCGCGCTGGTGGTCCCGCCCGCTCTTCCATATTCCGACGACTTGAGAGACGACGTAGCCGTAGGTTGACCACACGCCCAGGACGACCAGACCGAACAGCAGCGTCGGCAAGAGCGGCGGGTTGGGCGTGATGAGACTGCCCTCGGGCGCAAGCAGCGGCTCTTCGTCAATGGACAATCGAACGCCGGCAGTATTCAAATCGCCGGCGGAGATTGCCACTGCCGGTTTCTCCAGCGCGAGCATTGCCGCGCTCGAGCCCAAAGTCTTTGCGCCCTTGAAGGTCGCGGTGATATAGCGCGCGCGCTCCGGCTGCTCGCGCATGACGAGCGTTGCGTTGCCGCGACTGTCCGTCTTGGCGGTGCCCAAATCAACCGTGCCGAACGTGGTCGCGCGCGAGAACGCGACAACCATACCGCTCACGGGCGATCCATCGAATTTCTCGAGCGTCGCCACCAGAACCATCTCGCCATCCGCGTTTGGAGATTGTGTCATCGTCATCCGGGTCTGCGCGTATTCGGCGTTCGCGGAGGATCTAGCCGGCTGGGCGGGGGTCGGCGCGACGGCTGGACCAGGCGCAGTCGTTTGCGCGAGCGCGCGCAGGTACGCGACGATGTCCGCGATCTGGTCGTCGGTCAACGCGCCGCCTTTGGATTTGCTCCACGCGGGCATGCCCTTGGCGACCACGCCGTCGCCGGTTGCCTGAGCGATCGCCGCGTTGTCATTGGCGGTCAGATAGGCGTCGCTTCCAATTGCCGGCGCGGCGCCACCCTTGCCGGCGGCGCCATGACAGGCAGCGCAGTACGTCGCAAAGAGTTTTGCGCCGGGCGGATCGTCCGCGCGCGCGGGTTGCACCGACAAAATGACTAGCGCCATCAGGAATACGACTATCATCCAACGCATTTGTTCCTCCATGTTTCACGCATCACGCATCACGTTCTGACGTTTCCCAAATCGAAATGACGGGAAACATTTTCGAGAAGAGCGTGTACAACAGAATGAACGTGGCAAACGCGCCAGCCGTGATGGACCACTCAACCCAGGTGGGCGTATAGTGCGCCCATTCCCACGGCACCCCTTGAATTGGAACGCGCGGACTATAGAGCGTCGGTACGATAATGATGTACCGCTTGAGCCACATCGCGACGTTGACCAGAATGGACGCGACGACGATCGTCGCGATTGGGTGGGCGCGCATGACCGGCAGGGCGAGCCACAACAGACCGGCGAGCGCGACGAGGATGCTGAGGATACGCAGGAGCGGCCAAAGGGCAACCACCTGAAGGTCGGCGGACGCGCCCGTGGGGCTGAACGCCATGACCGCGAACACCGCGAGCGCGCCCATCGCGGCGAGCGGTCGCAGTAGGGGGGTGGCGGCGGCTTGGCGCGCGGGTATCTTGACGAGGTTCGGCAGCGCGAGCATGAAGGCAGGCAATACGAATCCACCGAGGATCATTGCCCAAAAGACCGGCGCAAAGTCGCCGCCGAAGAGCAATTGCATGACGCGCTGATCCGCGGCGTCGTTGCCGTACGCCATCGTCAGGTATTCGCTCAGCGTAAAGTAGATATAGATGATGTCCATCACGAGCAACAGCAAGCCGAGGTAACGAAAATGCTTTTCGGTCAGATACGCTTCAAGGCGATACACGCGGCGGAAGATCACCATCGCGAGCAGGATCGCGGCGATGCCGGAAAAGATCGCGCCGACGACAAAGTAGGGTCCAAAGATCGTGCTGTGCCAGCCGGGGCGCAGCGTCATTCCGAAAATCCATGAGACGACGGTATGCACCGAGACGGCGACCGGGATGATCAGGACCGCCATGATCGCGACGCCCTTTTCCAGCCGGTGCTTTTGCTCTGCGTTGCCGCGCCAGCCGAGCGAGAGCGTGCGATAGATAAAGCGTTTCCACGCGGGCGCGTCGGTCAAGCGATCGCGGCACTCGGCGAGGTCGGGGATCATCGGCAGGTAGAGATACATCAGACTACCGGCGATGTACGTCGTGATCGAAATCAAGTCCCACAGGATCGGCGATTGCAGGCGTCCGGACTGCAAAAGATTCAAGAGGCGATCGGGGCGTCCCATGTCAATAATAATCATCGGTCCGCCGATTAAGAGCGCAAAGACGGTGATCGCCTCCGCCATGCGCGTGATCGGACGCCGCCACTCTGCGCCGGTGACGCGCAGGATCGCGGAGATGAGCGTGCCGGCGTGGCTGATGCCGATGAAGAAAACGAAATTCGTCATGTAGATGCCCCAGAACACATAATCGCGCAAGCCGGTGACGACCAGCCCGTCGCGCAACTGGACAAAGTACGCGTACGCCGCCCACGCGATCACCGCGAGCAGAATCGCGATGAACGCGTAGAAGCGAACACTGTTAGACTGGAGGGGCTGAAACAGAACGTCTTCGCGGCTTGATTGTCGAAACATGATGCCTCCGAAGTGTGGCGGGTGGCGAGTGACGTGTGTCGAGAAGCGCGCCGCGCCACTCGTCACGCGTCACTCATCCTTTAGGCGCGGGATACACACGATCGCGCGGCGGGAGATACCAGACACGCGGCTCGGTGCCCAAGTCTTCCATATAGCGAAAGCCGCCCTTCTCGCGAATCAATTGGGTGAACGACACCGTCTCGCCGGCGTGATTCGTCACAACATCTTCCACCTGATCGCCAAAGTAGATCGCGTTCATGCGGCACGCCGACGCGCACGCGGGAATTTTGCCTTCGCGCGCCAGCGCGGGGCAAAAGATACATTTCTCGACGACGCCCTTGCGGTGCGGATAATTCAACTCGACGGAGTATTTCTGGGCGAGTTCTTCCGAGGTATGCGGCGGCTCCGCCCAGTTAAAGTAACGCGAGGCGTACGGGCACGCGGCGATGCAGTAGCGGCAGCCGATGCAGCGCTCCTGGTCAATCAAGACGATGCCATCTTCGCGCTTGAACGTCGCGCCGACGGGACACACTTTGGCGCAGGGCGTATTGTCGCACTGCATGCACGGGCGCGGAAACCAATACGCGCCCGCCACTTTGTTATCGCGGTTCTCAAAGACCTTGATCCATTCTTGCCCCGGCGGAACAAAGTGCATGGCGCTGCATGCGGTCGTACACTCTTTGCAGCCATCGCATTTCGCCAAGTCAATCACCATGACATAGCGCCGCTGGTTGGTTGCGGCGGGCGCCGCAGGCGCGTGCGTCATCGGCTCGCCATCTGCGCCGATCAGTTCGCCCGTCGTCTGTGCGTTGGCGCGAAACAGGGGCAGACGCGCGGCGGTATCCCCCACGGCGCGCGCTAACTCGTCGAACGTGCGGCTGCGCGCCGCGCCCAAGGTCGCCATGCCGCCGGCGATCAGCGCGCCGAGTTTCAGAAATTGACGTCGAGAAAAACGCGTTGACATAGTTGCCTCGTGATCTATGGGGTTCCAACTTGGACGGCAGAGCGGATCGCCGCGACCAAGTCATAGGTGTTTAGAAAGCGCCGCTGCTCTTGATGAAAGATGCGCAGTTCCTCGTCCGGCAGACTGAGTTGGATAATGCGGAGATTCGCCCGTTCGTACGCGAGTTGCGCCAACGCCGACATCACGCCGGCTTCCACATTCGCGCCGTTGCCATCCGCCAGAGGCGGCTCCGCGCCCCACCCTTGCAAAAGCCCCGCCGGCCGCTTGCCCACACCCTCCACTACCACAATGTCCGGGCGGAGCGCGCGCACTTGCGCCAGCGCGGTTTGGGGATCGGTCTCCATGCCCAACAACTTGATCCCTTCACGGCTCAGCAAGACATTCACGGCTTCACATACCAGCCGATTGACGCAAATCAGAAATACGCTCGGCGAATCCACGCTTCACCTTCCGAACGCGCAACGCCTCGCACGGACGGGGCAACCCTGCCTCTACCGGCGCGTCAGGCGCAACCCGATACTGTCGCCGATAATGTACACGCTGCCCAGAACGAGCCCGAGCAGTGGAATGACGAAATCCATCTGGATCGGCATCGCCGTCGAACGCACGGTGTCAGCCGCGACGACGTTGACCATCCCGCGCTCGGCGTGATCCCATTGAACGCACGCGATCCGATAAACCCCCGGCGCGAGGGTAAGCTGGATTTCGCGGGCGGTGTGCGAGCCGATGACGGGGCTTGCCGCCACATTCGCGTTCGTGTCGGCGTACCGCTGGACGGCTAATTGATGCGGGAGGTCTCCCTCGTTGACGATGACCAAGGTGACGGCTTTGCCGGGTGTGACGAGGAATTGCGACAGCCCGATCTGATAGTCTTTCAGAGTCACGCGGACGACCTGCGGCTCTACCGAGGCGCCCGTACTGCCAACGAAAACGAACGCGAGGAAAACCACGATGGCTACGGCGATCAATACCTTCAGTGTCCGTGTCACTGCCCACCTCCTGGTTGGGATACGCTCGTGCGAGACGCTTGCAGTCTAAACCTTCTCGCGCGCGGTGACAATCGTTCAGACAATTATTTAGCAACAAAAAAGACGCTCACTTTCGAGCGTCCTCTGACGAAAACGGGTCGCAGCGCGTCGTGAATTTCACGACGCGCCGTCGAGCAAACCTTTACGGACGGCGTACTGGATGAGTTCGGCGCGGTTTTGCAGGTTTAATCTTTGCATGATCCGCGTACGATGCGTTTGCACAGTGCTGGGGCTGATAACCAACTTTTCGGCGATGGCTTGATTCGTGTACCCTTCCGCGACCAACTTTAATACTTCACGCTCCCGCGCCGTCAGCCCATCGTAACTGCTTTGCTCCTCGCCCGATTTCACCCGCGCCAAATAGTCGGAAACGAGTCGCCGCGCCATGGAGGGATACAGGAACACGTCGCCCGCGTGCGCCGCGCGGATGGCGGCGAGCAGATCGGCGGAGGCGGCTTTTTTCAGCACATAGCCCGACGCGCCCGCGTTGAGCAACTGGAAGAAATACTCATCGCTTTCGTACATCGTCAAACCGATGACGCGAATCTGCGGGAACTCTTGCTTGACCGCGCGCGTCGCTTCCAGACCGTTGAGGTTGGGCATCTGAATGTCCATGACGATCAGATCGGGCTGGAACCGGCGAACCAGGTTGAGTGCGTCGCGACCATCCGCCGCTTCGCCGACTACCTCGATATCCGGCTGCGCTTCCAGTAGCAGCCGTACTCCTTCGCGCACGATCGTATGATCGTCAACCACGAGGACACGAATCTTGCCCTGATTTGGTTTTTCCATTTCGACTCCGTAGGGCAACTTGCCCTACCCTTCGCTTGTGCCCGGCGGCGTGGGCATCGTGACGACCACGCGCGTGCCGCGCCCGATCTGCGATTCGATATGCAGCGAGCCGCCTGCCAGACTCGCGCGCTCCGCCATCCCCAACAGCCCCAGCCCGCGCGTCTCCGTTCCCGTATGCGACACCGTTTCAAGATCAAAGCCCTGACCGTCATCTTCGACAGTGACCTGGACGACGGCTTTTTGAAAATCGAGGCGGAGGTTCACGCGCCGGGCGTGGGCATGTTTTTCGACGTTGTTGATCGCTTCCTGCACGATGCGGAACAAGGTCAATTCGAGTTGCGGCGGGAGCCGCTTGCGCGCGCCGGTGACGACGACCTGGACTTGGCAGCGGGATTGCAGATGCGCCTCCGCGTCGGCGCGGATCGCCGCGACCAGCCCCAGGTCGTCGAGGACGCCGGGGCGCAGGTCGAGAATCAGTTTGTGGGTTTCTTCCAACGCCTGGGTCGCCAGATCTTTGGCGCGCTGCCAGCGTTCTTTGAGCGAGTGGATCTGATCGGGGATGGCGCGTTCCGCCGCTTCGATGCTCAGCGTCAAACCGCTCAACGTCGCGCCCAGTTGATCGTGCAAATCGCGCGCAATGCGCTTGCGCTCTTCCTCCTGCGCCTGGATGACTTGCTGTAGAAGGTGCGTGCGCGCGGCTTCTTTCTGCTGCAATTCGTCGTAGAGACGAACATTCTCGCGGTCTTTGTCCTGGAGCGTCGCCGCCATGCGGTTGAAGGTCTCCGCCAGGTTGCCCAGTTCGTCGCGCGAGCGCAGGGTGAGCCGTTGGCTCAAATCGCCTTGACCAAAACGCTGCAGGACGCCGCTCACGCGCCTGAGCCGCGCCAGGATCAAGCGATCCATCAGCAAATTGATGGTCAGGATCAGCAGCGCGATCGCGCCGCCGCCGAGGAGGAGCGACGCGCGCAGGTCTTCGGCAAGATGCGCGTCGGTGTCGGCGAGCGAATAATCGGTGATCAGCACGCCGTTGATGCGCGCGGCGGCGTTGTGGCAGCGATAGCAAGCCGGCTGGTTCTCGATCGGATTGCAGTTACGCAGCACGCGTTCGCCCTGGGCGGTCGAGTAGACGATGTTTTGGCGATCGGGCGGCGCGCCTGGCGTATGGCACGTCTGACACGCGGGGTCGCGCAGATCCATGCGCGCGCCGACGCCCTTTTGCAGAGGGGCGAAGCGGATGACGCTGTTCGGGTCCAGGAGCATCAGCGTTTCAAAGCCCGGCTGCCGACCGATGTTGTCGAGGATGGACTGGAGGTCGTCATAGTCCTGTTGCAGCATCGCGTGCTGCAACGTGCCTTCGATCATTTGGCTGGTGCTGGTGAGCGTCGCGCCGGCGTCGCGCATGACGAGCGAGCGGTGGGAGTCATAGTGCAGATAAGTGTACAACGCGACGATGACGACCATCACCAGAGTGACTCCGGCGGTGATCTTGAATCGCAAACTCGGCGCGAACGCCAACCTCATCATCGGCTACAGTTTCTCAGAGGGACACCCCTGGACTTTGATGTCGTTGCGGACATTATAGCATGACCATCACCGAGCGTCAAAAGTGTCGTGTGCTTGACAAGCCATTTCTTTCGTGGTATTGTCTTGCGCGTCATTGGTATATATCAATCAACCAATTGTATGCCACTTCGTCGAAGGTTAATCGCATGGCAGACCTACCCACTCACGCGCGCGTCGTCGTCATCGGCGGCGGCATCGGCGGATGCAGCGTCGCGTACCATCTCGCCAAACTGGGCTGGCGCGATGTCGCCGTCCTCGAACGCAGCGAACTGACCAGCGGCTCGACATTTCACTCTGCCGGTCTCGTCGGTCAATTGCGCTCCGACGTCAATCTCACCAAGATGATTCGCTACAGCGTTGACCTGTACCGGCAACTCAAAGCAGAAACCGAGTACGATCCGAACTGGCGCGAGGTCGGAAGTCTGCGTCTCGCGACGACGCCGGCGCGGCTCGAAGAATTGAAACGACAGGTTGCGCTCGCGCGCTCGTTCGGCTTGCCGCTCGAACTCATCAGCACGGAAGAGGCAAAGCGGCTTTTCCCGATCATGAACCCGGAAGGCGTGCTCGGCGCGGTCTATCTGCCGACCGACGGGATGGTGGATCCAAGCGGGGTGACGTACGCGCTCGCCGCGGGCGCGAGAAAGCACGGCGCGAGATTCTTTACGACGACGCGCGTACAAGCCATCACGCTGAAAGACGATCGTATCGCCGCCGTCGTCACCGATCGCGGGACGATCAAGACCGAGATCGTCGTGAACGCAGCAGGGCAATGGGCAAGCGAAATCGGCGCGCTGGTTGGACTGTACCTGCCCGTCATCCCGATGGCGCACCTCTACTTGATCACGCGCCCGATTCCGGGATTGCCCAAGAACTTGCCGATGCTGCGCGATCCCGATCACCTTGTCTATTGGCGCGAAGAAGTCGGCGGGCTGATCGCGGGCGGATACGAACGCAAGCCCCAACCCTGGGGACTCGACGGCATTCCCCAGGATTTCAACAACAAACTCTTGCCGCCCGACTGGGATCGGTTTCAACCGCTGATGGAAAACATCATCAAGCGCACGCCGATCATCGAACACGCGCAAGTCAACATGCTCTTGAACGGTCCCGAAGGATTCACGCCTGACGCGGAATTTTTGCTCGGACCGACGACAGTGAAAGGGTTCTGGGTCGCCGCGGCGTTCTGCGCGCACGGACTCGCGAGCGCGGGTGGCATCGGCAAAGCGATGGCGGAATGGATCGTCGCAGGGCATCCCGAATGGAATTTGTGGCGGCTCGATCTGCGGCGATTCGGTTCGAACTATGCGAGCCAGGCGTACACGCTGGCGCGCACGTATGAAACGTACAGCAAATACTACGACATCCACTACCCGAACGAAGAGCGCGCGTCCGCGCGTCCGCTGCGCCTCTCGCCGGCGTACTATCGCTTGAAGGACTTGGGCGCGGCATTTGGCGAGAAATCGGGATGGGAGCGACCGAATTGGTTTGAATCAAACTGGAAGTTGGAAGATGGAAGATGGAGGATGGAAGTTGGAAGTTGGGAGCTAGATACGCAATCGGCGCTTCCATCCTCCAATCTCCAATCTCTAACTTCCAACCTCCAACTTCCACCTTCTAATTTCTACCAACCGCGCGGCTGGGCCGCCCACAACTATTCGCCTGCCATCGAGGTTGAGCATTTGGCAACGCGCGAACGCGCGGGCTTGTTCGACGAGACCTCGTTCAGCAAGTTCGAAGTGCGCGGCAAAGACGCGTGCGCCGCGCTGCAGTGCCTCTGCGCCAACGACATTGATAAGCCCGTTGGCGCGGTCGTTTACACGCAAATGCTCAACCCGCGCGGCGGCATCGAGTGCGATTTTACCGTGACGCGCCTTGCGGCGGATCGCTTTCGCATCATCACCGGCACCGCGTTCGGCGAGCACGACCGCTCGTGGATTCGTTTGAACCTGCCAAGCGACGCGCAAGTCGTCATCGAAGACGTCACGTCGCAGTACGCGTGTCTCGGGCTCTGGGGACCGCGCGCCCGCGCGATCTTGCAGCGCGCCACCAAAGCCGATGTCTCGAACGCGGCGTTTCCGTACATGACCGCGCGGAACCTCGCGGTCGGCGACGCGCCGGCGCTGGCAGTGCGCGTGACCTACGTCGGCGAACTCGGTTGGGAATTTTATTGCCCCATGGAGTACGGTCAGCGGCTGTGGGACGTGCTCTGGCAAGCCGGCAAGCCGGAGGGCGTCGTCGCGGCGGGTTATCGCGCGCTTGACTCGCTGCGACTTGAAAAGGGTTATCGCTACTGGAGCGCAGACATCAGCCCCGACTATACGCCGTTCGAAGCCGGCATGGGTTTCGCGGTCAAACTCGACAAGGGTGATTTCATTGGCCGCGACGCGCTGGCGCAACAAAAAGCGAAAGGCATCAAGCAAAAACTGTGCTGCCTCACGCTCGCCGACCAGGCCGCGATCGCGATCGGCAACGAGCCCGTCCGCTGCGGCGACCAAGTCGTCGGGTGGATCACTTCCGGCGGCTATGGTTATGCGGTGGGCAAGAGCATCGCGTACGCGTACCTGCCGATGGCGCACACCGCGATCGGCACGCGGCTCGACGTCGAAATCATCGGCGAGCACATCGGCGCGGTGGTCGCGCGCGAGCCGCTGTGGGATCCGCAGGGCGAACGAATCAAAGCATAGCCAAGAGGAGCAATATCCATGACAGAGAGTGTGCTAGAACGATTGACGCGAGTTCATCCCGACATGGAGATCTGGTGGGACTCATCCCCGCTGGTCTTTCAATCCTGGGTCAAAAAGATGGTTGACGCCGCGCCGCCGGCAAAACAAGCCGTCCTGGAGGAGCAACTCAATCGCATCTACGTCGTCAACGACCCGGCGCAGAGTCTGGTGCGCGGCTGCACCACCAATCCGCCGCTCTCCTTGACCGCCGTCAAGAGCGATCTCTCAACTTGGAATGAATGGGTTGACGACCTGATTCGTTCCAACGGCAACCTGAGCCGGTACGAATACTTTTGGCTGACCTATAAAGAAGTCATCCGGCGCGGCGCGGAAATGATGCTGCCGATCTGGAAAGCATCGGGCGGACGATTTGGCTACATCTCCGGGCAACTCGACCCGCGCCTCATCACGGAGAGCGAAAAGATGATCGAGATGGCGAAGGAAATCCGCGCGATTTCGCCGAACGTGATGATCAAAGTGCCTGCCAGTACGCAAGGCGTCGACGTGGTGCGCGCGCTAACCGCGATGGCGATTCCCACCAACGTCACGACCTGTTTTACGCTGCCCCAAATCTGGGCGGTCGCAAACGCGGCAAAGGAAGGCGTGGCAATCGCTGAGAAGAACAAGGTGGATCTGGGCAAGTGGCGCGCGGTCATCACCATGATGATCGGACGCCTCACCGAACATCCGGTACTCGATCAGCAAGCCGCGCGGCGCGGCATCACGCTCTCGTGGAGCGACAAACACTGGCTGGGCATCTACATCTTCCGCAAGGCGTTCAAACTGCTAAAGGAGAATGCGCTGCCCAGCAAGATGCTCGCCTGCTCGATGCGCGATGGTCCCCTGGTTGGCGGCAAGTATCATTTCTGGGACGTCGAAAAGATCGCCGGCGACATCGTTTACACGATGCCGCCTTACGTCCTGGAACCGCTCTTTCAAAAGTGCGAGGACCTGACTTTCCGGGAAGAGATTCTGAACGACGACGTGCCGCCAAAAGTGCTACGCAAGATGAGCAAGATTCCGTTCGTCCTGCAATCCTGGGACGAAAACGGGATGGAAGTTGACCAGTTCAACCTGCACCCTTCGACGATCGCCACGGCGGACGCCTTTTCCCAAGCCTCCGCCGGCTTGGAAGCGTACGTCGGCGAGCGCATGGCAGTCGTCAAAAAATAAGAGGAGTCACACCATGACGAAACCCATTCAAGACTATTTTGCTCCCTGGATCAAGCCGCTCAAGATGTACGTTTCTTCGCACATTGACCTGGCTTGGCGCGATCCATCGCTCCACCGCATGATGTCGAACGAAAACCCGAATCCGCCATCGCCTCAAGTCATGCAAGCGATCATGAAATACGGCGCGATGGCAAACCGCTATCCCGACCAGGGCATCGTCGTCCGCGCCAAAATCGCGGCGATGAACGGCTTGGAGGGACCGGAGAACGTCGTCCTGGGCAATGGGTCGAGCGAAGTCTTTGACAATATCTTTAGAAGTTTTCTCCAGCCCGGCGAAGAGGTGATTCAGCAGACGCCGTGCTTTGGCATCTACAAATTACGCTGCGATCTTCTCGGCGGCAGACTCGTGTCCGTGCCGATGATCTACCGGGACAGGCAATTGCTCTACGACGCCGACGGCGTCCTCAATGCGATCACGCCCAAGACCAAGATCATCGTGATCGCGAACCCGAACAACCCCTCCGGCAATTTCATGAACGCCGGAGATTTCGTCCGCATCGCCGAGACGGGTATTCCATTCGTGGTGGACGAGGCGTACATCGAATACGCCGGCTTGGGCAAGTCGCAAGCGCACTTGACCAAGCAGTACAAGAACGTCATCATTACGCGCACGCTGTCCAAAGCATACGGACTTGCCGGGCTGCGCTTTGGATATCTCTTGGCGGATCGCGAGGTGGCGATGCAAATTGCCGCGACGCTGCTGCCCTGGAACGTCGGCACGATCGTGATGTGGGCTGCGCTCGCCGCGCTGGAAGATCAGGCGGGGTTGGCAGAGCGCGTCAAGTTCAACAACGAGCAGGTTGCGTACATCGAGGAAATGCTCGGCAGCATCCCGGGGCTCGTCGTCTTTCCGTCTCAAGCCAACTATATCTTGTTCGACGCCGGCCCGGCGGGCAAAAAGGGCAAGGACATTATCGAGTTCGCTCAGAAAAAAGGCATCATCCTGCGCGGCGAATCGCCCAAGTACGGCAGCGAGGGTTGGTTCCGCGTGACCATCGGCAGCAAAGAAGAAAACGCGCTGTTCGTGCAAACGCTGCGCGAGTTCTTTTCCAAGTAATGCTGCAACTTGACGTCCTCATCTTCGATATGGACGGCGTGCTGATTGACGTTTCCGCGTCGTACCGCGACGCCGTGCGCCAAAGCGCGCAACTTTACCTAGAAGCCGTCATGGAGCTGCCGCCGTGCGCCGATGACCTGATATCGCGTGAAGAGGTCGCCGCGTTCAAACTCGCGGGCGGGTTCAACAACGACTGGGACTTGGCGACCGGCGTTCTCCAGTATTTTGTCGCCATGCTGGATGCCCCGCCAGCAACACGCCCGCCACCGGAGACGCTGCCAGAAATCAGCGCTCTGCTTCGTCAAGCCGGAAGACAGATCAGCGCGACCGTCGAGACACTCCGGCAGCGTAAGGATATGCTCTCCTTTGCCGACACACTGCGAACGCGCGGCAGTGGACTGGAGGCAGTGCGTAACCTTCTGGGCAATCGAAACGATCACCTCTTGTTTGCCAAAGGCGACCTCCGCCGCACGAATTTGGTGAAACGCCTCTTTGAAGAAATCTACCTGGGCGAGGACTTGTTTCGCGAGGAGTACGGCGAATCCTCAATCTTTCATCACGGCGCGGGATTGATCCACCACGAACGCCTCATCCCCAATCCTCAGACTCTGATCGCTTTGAGCCAACGCGTCGCGCTCGGCATCGCGACCGGACGACCGCGCCGCCAGGCAATCTACGCGCTGGAGCGGACGGGGATTCTCAAGCAGTTTCGCGCGCTCGTCACTCTGGAAGACATTCTAGCCGCCGAGATTTCTCGCTCCGCTCGAAATGGCAGAGGGGTCAGTCTCAGCAAGCCGCATCCCTTTGCGCTCTGGGAAGCGGTAACGCGGATAACACCGGCGCGCGTTCGCGGCGCGTACGTCGGCGATACACCCGACGATGTGCGCGCGGCGAATGCAGCCAAGCGTGAGATGGATTTCGTGTCCATCGGTTGTTTGGCTGCTGCAGAGGATCAAGCGGCGCTGCGCCGGGAACTCGAACGCGTGGGAGTGGATGTGATCGTGGAACACCCGGATGAATTGGTAGAGTTGATTGAGCAGTAAAAAGACCTTTCAGGTTTCCGATACCTGAAAGGTCTTTTGCTTTACGCGTGCTTGAGCACCAACACCGCTTCTTTTGAGAACGTGATCTCCACCACGTCGCCAATGTCCGGCAGTTTGAGGAATGGATTGTTGAACGTGTCCATCAGGAAAACATTGTCGCCCGCGCGCACCTGGACGCGCACGATCGAGCCCAGAAACGTAATATTCTCGACCCTGACGTTCAACCCGTTCGGCTTGCGTCCGTCCGCCGCGAAACTGATGCGCTCGGGGCGAATCGAAAGGGTCACCGCCGTGCCGTTGGAAACGCCTTCCAACTTTTGCGCCGTGACGATTCTTTGCGAATCAATCAACAGTTCGCCGTTCGCCACATCGCGCACGGTTGCCCCGATGCGATTGAGCGTGCCGACGAACTGCGCGGTGAATTCAGTCTGCGGAAAGTTGTAAATCTCGAACGGCGTCCCCACCTGCTCGATGCATCCGTTGTTCATCACGACGACGCGATCGGAGAGCGAGAGCGCTTCTTCTTGATCGTGCGTGACGTAAACGGTCGTGATGCCGAGTTCTCGCTGAATGGCGCGGATCTCTTGGCGCAGCGCCACACGGATTTTCGCGTCCAGCGCCGAGAGCGGCTCGTCGAGCAGGAGCACCTGGGGCTGGATGGCGATCGCGCGCGCCAACGCGACGCGCTGCTGCTGCCCGCCGGAGAGTTGATAGGGATAGCGGTCGCCGAATTTTTCCATCTTGATCAGCGCCAGCATTTCGGCGACGCGCTTTTTGATTTCGGCGCTCGGCTTCTTGGCGACCTTCAAGCCAAAGCCGATGTTGTCCGCAACCGTCATGTTGGGGAATAGCGCGTACGCCTGGAAGACCATGCCGGTATTGCGTTTTTGCGGCGGTTTGAAAGTCACGTCGTTGCCGCTGATCAGGATGGTCCCCGCGGTCGGCAGTTCGAAACCGGCAATCATCCGCAGCGTGGTCGTTTTACCGCAGCCGCTGGGACCCAAGAACGAAACGAATTCGCCGCGCTCGGCTTGCAAATTGAAATTCTGAACCGCTTCGACTTGGCCGAAGGATTTGCTCACATTGTCAAGTTCGAGGAATGCCATAGTCTAGTCCCGTAGTCAAATAGTCTTGTGGTCGCCTAGTCCAATAGTCGTAGGATCATTTGACTACCTGACCATCCGACTATTCGACTATGCGACTATCAGCGCGTGCCCGCCAGTTGGCCCTGCCCCGGCACGCCGCGGCCCAGGAGTTGAATGATCCCTACGCACGTCCACGTCAGAGTCAGACTCATGATGGCTAATGCCGCTGGCTCGTATGCCCTGGTGCGGCCGAGCAGTTGCATGTACGGACCGAACGCCGGTCGCGCCAGATAGACTGATAAGGTGTACTCGCCGATCACGATGGCAAAGGTCAGAAAGGCGCCGCTCAAAACCGCCACGCGCAGATTCGGCAAGACCACGCGCAGCAGAATCGTGAGCCAATTCGCGCCGAGACTCTGTGCCGCTTCCGTCAAAGTCCGCACGTCAATCGCGCGCAAGCCCGTATCTACGGCGCGGTACATATAGGGAAATGAAAGACAGACATAGCCCGCCACGAGCAAGATGTCGGCGCCCAGGTCGCTGTTGGTAAGGGCGAGCGGCGGGCGGCTGTAAATGCGCAGCAAGCCGAACACGAGGACGATGGCAGGGACGACAAAGACCAGCAGCGTGACCAGTTCGACCAGCGGACGCAACTGCGGCAATTTCAAATGGACCCAATAGGCGGTTGGCACGATGAGGAGCGTGCTGGCGAGGATGGTCCACAGCGCCATGATGAACGAATAACTAAAGGTCGCGGCAAACTTGGGATCGCGCAAGACGACTTCGTAGGCGGCGAAACTCAGTTGATCCCTAACCATGCGCAGCGAGAAATCCAGCGTCCCGTAGAGCGGCAAGAAGAGATACAGCACGCCCAGCACGACCCAGAACCACGCCCAGAACGGAAATTTTTTCATCGCAGCCACCTCTCGCTCCGGCGCTGCAACCAGGAGTAGATCGAGACCGAGAGCGCCATGATGATCACCATTCCCACCGCGACCGCATAGCCCAGCCCGGGATTCTGCAGGACCTCGCCGCGAATCTGCCGGCCGATCAAGATGGTCGCCAGACCGAACGTGCCGCCGGTCAACGCAAAAGCCGTCGCGTATGCGCCCAGGGCATTGCCGAACAGCAGAATCATCGTGCCCAGCAATGAGGGCAGGAGAATGGGCAGGGCAACGTAGCGCCAATATTGCCAGGAGGTTGCGCCCAAATTTTCCGATGCTTCGCGCCACTCACGTTTGATCCCATCGAGCGCGGGCGCAATGATCAGAACCATTAACGGGAACTGGAAATACATATACGCCAGACTCAAGCCCAAGAAACTGTACAGATTGAATCCGTACTCGTAGATGTTTAGACCAAAAGCCGTCTTGAGCAAAGCCGTGATAAAGCCGGTGCGACCGAGTGTGGCGATAAAGGCGAACGCGAGCGGCACGCCCGAAAAATTTGATGCGACACCCGAGAAGGTCATCAACGCGTTCCGGACCCACCGGGGCAGTCCGCCCAGAATGGTGGCATACGCCAACATGAATCCCAACAACCCTCCCCCGACCGCCGTCACTACGCTGACCTGGATGCTCAGCCAGTACGCTCCCAGAATTTCCGGTTGAAACATGTCGGCAAAGTTGGCCAGCGTGAAATTCTCCTTGGTATCTTGCAGACTTCCGACGACGAGATAACTAGCGGGCAAGATGAGGAACGCGATAGCGAAGACAAAGAACGGCAAGACGCCGAGCCATGCCCAGGAGATATTGCGCGTGCGCGTCACGCGCAGAGGATGATTGAGAATTTCGGCTTGGTTGATGTGTGTCATCGGGTTGGTTTCCGAGATGACCTGCCAGGTCTGGGAGACCTGGCAGGTCTGAGTCAGATGTTACTTTTGGACCTTCACGCCCACGACCTTTTCCCAGTTGTCCGCGACGAGTTTGCGTGCGGCGCTGAGTTGCGCGTTGGTCGGGAACACGGCTTTTTTGATTTGCTCCTGCGGCGGTAGTTTCTTCAATGTGTCTGCCGGAATGAGTCCGCGTTTGAGCAGATCGTCAAAGCGGATCGGGTAGCCGTAACCCTTCAGCCAAATCAATTGGCCCTCATCCGAATACAGGAATTCCATCCACAATTTGGCGGCATTGGGCCGCGGCGCGTATGCGCTGATGGCTTGAACGTACTTGCCCCCCAAGACCGCCGACTTGGGCACGATCACTTCGACCTTGGGATTGCCCTTGAGCGCGTCCTTGTAACCAAGCCCCAAGTACGACCAGGTAAGCAGAATGGGGGTCTCGCCTTTGGCGAGGGTTCCTTGACCACCCACCACGGGCACAAAGTTCCCCGCTTTGGCAAGTTTAGCGAAAAAGTCGAGGCCCGGCATGGCGTTGTCGAGCGAACCCCCGGTTGCCAGCGCCGCGGCGTACACCGACTGCTGGGGCTGATTGGATGCTAACGGATCTCCGTGCAGCGCGACCATGCCCTTGTATTCGGGCTTGAGCAGGTCGTTCCAATCCTGTGGAACATTCTTGACGACGTCGGTGTTCACGGCAAAGGACATCACACCGTAATAGTCGCCGTACCAGCAACCCTCGGGGTCTTTGTCTACGGCGGGGATCGTGTCCCAGGTCGCTACTTTGTACGGCAGGCACAGTTTTTCGTCCTTGACCTGCGGACCGTACCCAAATCCGACGTCAATCACATCGGGCGCTTGCGGACCCTTGTTGTCTTTGTTGGCTTTGACGGCGTTGATCTCATCGCCTGACCCGGCTTTCGGGTCGAGGTCGGTGTGCTTGATAAAGGGGTACTTTTTCAAGAAAGTCGCTTTGATTTCGCCGTAGTTGAGCCAGTCGTCCGGCAAGGCGATCGTAGAGAGTGCAGCCTCCTTCTTCGCTTCTTCAGCCAACTTTGCCATCACCGCCGCAGAGTCTGCTGCCACTGGCGCGGTGGTCGGCGCGGG
>DHFK01000063.1 GCA_002400365.1 Anaerolineales bacterium UBA4826
CCCGCCAACGCCAAGCCAAAGAGTACGCGCGCCTCCGCCATCGCCTGCTCGCGCTGGAGATCGCGCTGACCGCGCTCGCGCTCGTCGCCGTGCTTGCTCTCGGGCTGAACGTCTGGCTCAAGCAGTTCGTCCTCACCATCACGCGCGACGTCTGGCTCTCGACCTTTTCTTATTTTGCGATCGCGCTGGTCGCGTACGGCGCGCTGTTTTTCCCGCTCTCGTACTACGGCGGTTTTGTGCTGCCGCATCGTTACGGACTCTCCACGCAAACACTGCGCGCCTGGCTGATGGACGTCGCGAAAGGCGGCGCGCTCGGCATCGTGCTTGGCGGCTTGGTGATCGAAGTGATCTACGCGCTGCTGCGCGGCGATTTGCCTCTCCCACCCCTCCCACCTCTCCCCTTCTCCCCTCCCCTGACAGGGGAGGGGTTGGGGGTGGGGTGGTGGGTGTGGGCAAGCGCGTTCATGCTCCTCTTCAACCTCGTCCTCGCGAACCTCGCTCCCGTACTCATCCTGCCGCTCTTTTTCAAATTCAAACCCCTGGAGGACGCAGAACTCGTCGCGCGCTTGACTGCGCTCGCGGCGCGCGCCCACACGCGCGTGCGCGGCGTGTTCACGATGATGCTTTCCGCGAAGACGACCGCCGCGAACGCCGCATTGATGGGCTTGGGCAACACGCGACGCATCGTCCTGGGAGATACGCTGTACGAACAATACTCGCCCGACGAAATCGAAACGATCCTCGCGCACGAATTGGGCCACCACGTCCATCACGACATTGGCTGGTCGCTCATCGTCGAGGCGCTTATCACAGTCGCCGGCTTGTACGTCGCCGATCAGTTCCTGAAATGGAGTGTAGCGCAAATGGGTTACGCCGGGATCGCCGACCTTGCCGCGCTCCCGCTCTTGGCGCTCGCGCTCGGCGCGTTCGGTTTGATGACGACCCCGTTGAGCAACGCGTACTCGCGGTGGCGCGAGTCCATGGCGGACGCGTACGCGCTGCAGACGACGCGCCGAGCAGACGCATTCATCGGGGCGATGGAAAAACTGGCGAATCAGAATCTCGCCGAGGTCGAGCCGGCGCCGTGGGTTGAATTTCTGCTGTACTCGCATCCGCCGATCGGCAAGCGGATCGAGCGCGGAAGAAGATTCGCGGCGGAGAACAAATAAAGCCAAGCCCGACCGAGATGGTCGGGCTTGGCTTGTACCGTGCGCTTGGACTAGTGCAGCCACTTGAAATAGTTGCCTAACGTCAACGCGCCGGGAACTACAATAGGATTTTTGTCCCGGCTCAGTGCGCCGTTTCTTGCAACGCCGCCGGCTGGCTCGACCGATGGGTCTGCCGCGCGCGCAGCATGACCGCGATCAATCCCGCCGCCGATCCCAGCGCGGCAGCGCCAACCAACCAGCCCCAGGGTCCCTCGTTGCGCTTGGCGTAGGCAAGCGCCGGCGTCGTTTGCTGATGTCGCGCCGCCAGGCGCAAGCCCTCGCGCAGGCGCGCGCGAAACGCCGGCGCCGGCGCGACCGGTTTCAGCGCGCGCGCGAGCCGGGCTTCGATGTCCATTCCGCGCGCCGATTCGCTTTGTCGTTCCAACGTGACCATTTTTTCACCTTAAACCGGATACACGACGGTCCCAATCACGCCCGGGCCAAAATGGACTGCCAAGGAAATGGCGATGTCGTCAACGAACGCGTCTTGGCAATTCAACACCCGCTTGCCCTGTTCTAAGAGTTGATCCGCTTCCGCGCGCGCCTCGCCGTGAATGACCGCGAATTTGATCGGCGCGCTGCCGGCGGCTTCTTTCGCCAGATCGAGCATTTGCGCGAGGGCGGCTTGCCGCGAACGCACGCGCCCGCTCGGATTGAGCATCCCTTCTTGCAGGGAGATGATCGGTTTGACGTTCAACAGCGTGGCGATGAAACCCTGCAAATGGCTGATGCGCCCGCTCATCTGCGCGTACCGCGTCGTCGCCAGGGTCAAAAAGATCCGGGTGCGCGCGCGGGCTTGATCGAGCCGCGCGATGATTTCCTCGACGCTTGTACCGACGCGCGCCATTTGCGCCGCGTCCACGCACATATAGCCCAAGCCGGCGGAGCCAGCCAGACTGTCGTACGGCAGCACGCGGATTTCTTTTTCGACTTCTTGCGCGGCGAGCAGCGCAGAGTTCATCGTGCCGCTCAGTTTGCCGGTCACGTGAATCGAAAGAATCGTATCAAAACCCTGTTTGGCGCACGCGCGATACGCCTCCGCGAATTGACCGACCGATGGCTGAGACGTCTGCGGGATGATGCCCAGTTCGTCCACCTTTTTGTAAAACGTCGTCTGATCAATCGTGACGCCCTCTTGATAACTGTCGTTCCCGAATTGGATGTTGATCGGAACGACGCCGATGGCGTAATCTCGAAAGTAACTCGCCGGCAGATCGCACGTCGAGTCCGTTAGCACTTTGATTCTTGGCACGTCTGTCTCCCCTCTTCACTCCGCGCTGCGCTCGGCGAGTTCATCGCGCAGCGCGAGCAGCGTACGATGATACAGCGATTTGATCGCGCCCTCGCTGCGCCCCATGATTTTGCCGATCTCCGCGTTGGACAAGCCGTCCACAAATTTCAGGATCAAGACTTGCTGGCGTTCCGCCGGCAAGCGCGCCAGCGCGCGCAGCAGGGTCTGCGTCTCTTCGTTTTGCTCGGCGCGATGATCGGGACCCGCGCTTTTTTCGGCAAGCGTCGCGAGATCGTCCAGGCGCACGTATTGGCGGCGGCTGCGATCGCGGTGCCAGTTCGCGACGAGATTGTGCGCGATCCGATACAGCCACGCAGCAAAGGGCGCGCCGCGCTGATCGTACTCTTTGATGTGACCCAGCGCGCGGTAGAAGACGCGCGCGGTCAGGTCTTCGGCTTCGTGAACGTCGCCCGAGCGATAGAAAATATAGTTGTAGATGCGATCCACGTAGCGCTCGTACAACGCGCCGAACGCCTCGGCCTCGCGCTTGGCGCGTTCGATCAGCGCCTCTTCCGTTTCGGACAACCAGACTCTCCAAGTGNNCATTCGCCATCTGCCATTCGCTGCGCGCTAGTCCGTGTAAAACGCCAAACCCACCGCGTTCGGTCCGCTATGGACTCCGATCACGGGCCCGATCTCGGTGGTGTAGAACTCTTTGCACTCGAACCGCGCCTGCACTGCCTGGGCGAGCATNNGTCGCGTCAGCGGGCGCTTCAGCGTGCAGCACGCCGATGTGCAAAGGTCGGTGATCCGCGCGCGCTTCCAAAATCTCTAGCAAGCGTTTCAGCCCTTTGGCTCTGGAGCGGGGTTGTTCCAGGGGTTCCACCTGACCGTCCTTGATCTCCAGCATCGGCTTGACGTTCAGCAGCGTGCCCAGCATAGCCCGCGCGCCGCCGATCCGTCCGCCGCGCTTGAGATACTCCAAAGTGTCGAGGACAAAGATGAGGTTCAGTTTTGGAATAAGCGCGTTGATGGTCGCGACGACTTGCTCGCGCGATTTGCCTGTTTCCGCCGCCTGCGCGGCGGCGATCACCAAAAGCCCCAACGCCATCGAAAGCCAGGGCGTGTCCACGATGCTGAGCGGCAGCGCTTTTTTGAACTGCGTTTCCAGTTCGGTCTTTGCCGCGCACGCGGACGCGTACGTCCCACTCAATTTGCTCGGCAGGTGCAGCGAAACGATTTCTTTGCCGGCTTCCAAGAGCGGTCTGTACACTTCCATGAACTNNCTCGCCCGCCGATGGCTGCGATGTCGTCGGATGTACCTTGGACTTGGGCAGCATGGTGTAGAACTGTTCATTCGTCAGGTCCACCTCATCGCGGTACACCGTCGTGCCGAAGATGGCTTTTAACGGGATCACCGTGATGTCGTGCTTCTGTCGCTCTGCCGGGGGCAGATGCGCTGACGAATCGGTTACGATACTAATCATACTCCACTGACTCCTTTCTTTGGATTTCTCACGCCGCTGACTCGCGCGCCGCGTAGGTCGAGTACGCGATCCAGACCCAGCCGCCGCACGCGAGCACGCCGAGCGCCAGCGCGAGCGCGACGATCAACACCCCCGCCGGCAGCAACATTTCGGCCGAGTGCGTGGCATCGAGCGCGACTAGCCCGATGCCGCTGAGCGCGATCGCGGCGGCGTTCCAGGCGGCGTGAACGAACACGCTAACAGCCAATGCGATAAAAAGCCGGCTCCACCTCCTTTCTACGCGCGCGGCGTACCAGCCGCGCCCCATGGTGACTCCGTTGGCGACGTGCATCGTCGTCGCGCCCACGCGCATCAACGCGGTCACCGCCCACAGCGCCGAGTCCGCTTCGACGTTGAACAGGTTCTCGATGGTGGCGAACCCGGCGCTGGCGCTGACACCCCAGAGGATCGCGTCCGCCAGTTTGGTCCGGCGCGGATCAACGAACGCGACGACCAGCGTCTTGAGCGCTTCTTCGACGAGCGGCACACAAATCGAAATATAAGCCAGCACACCGATGGCAATGCCGGGATTCGTCAGCAGGCGCGCCGCCGTAGCATAATCAAGCGTGTCGCGCAGCCGCGGCAGTTCCGCCTGCCAGCGTTCCAAAAGCATCCTGCCTTCGGGCGACAGCGCCAGCGCAAGCGCCGCGAGGAATACGAGCAAGAGTCCGATGACGATTTCCAGCAACAGCGCCAGCGGCGTCGCGCCGAGCGCGCCCCAAGTGAACGACGTGATGAGCGCGCGCAAGCCCGATGCGCCGCCCAAGCGCCGCGCTGCGAAAGCGAGCAATGCGAGAGGCGGAATCGTCGCGGCGAGGAAATGCCATGGTGGGAAGGCGTACGCGGCGACGGGTTCCAGCGCCAGCGCGCCCAAGCCGATCAAGACCGCGAGCAGAAACGCGCTGACAAAGAGGAGGACCGGCGGAAACGCGCGCGCGGCGGCGCGCGACCCGCGCTGGCGCAGGATGTTCGCGCCTTGCCACCCCAACGCCGCGCCCAAAAACACTCCAAAACC
>DHFK01000206.1 GCA_002400365.1 Anaerolineales bacterium UBA4826
GATTCCCGTCGCGTGTCCTTCGCGGCGTTGTTCGTCAATCAGTTGCTCCAGTTTGGCGGTATGATACCGCTTGCCGTCGCAGTAGACCCGCCCTTGCCAATCGCCTTTTGCCTGCAGTGGCATCTTTCGATTCTCCTTTCAATCCTTGATCACCGCGGCGCGCGTGGGCAAGGGTTCGTCGCCTTGCGGCGCGGGGGCTTGGTCGTGGCGCACCCATTGGCAATCGCGGATCGCGGAGCCGCCAAACATCGCCTGCACCACCTTTTGGTTCAAGGGCAAGCCGTAAGGCACCAGCCCCATGTCCAATAGTTCTTTGACGAACACCGCCGCGAGCGTGCGCTCGGTCTCATTGCGCGCGGCGATGATGTGCGCGTCGCCGATAGCGGGCTGCACCCACACCAAGCCCTCGGGTCCGACCAGGTAGCACGTGGCGTCGTCGGGTTGAATCTCTTTCACATTCACTTTGAGTGGCATGGTTTTCTCCTCTTGATTATCGCTGTACCAACGCGCCCGCTTGGGCGTCCAACGCTTCTTGATAGTCCGTGCAGAGGTGCGACCACTGTTCATCTGCCATAGAGTAGCAATGCCCACGCGTGTCCAACTTGGCAGCAGAGTGCGCCTCTTCGAGAGTGTCGAAGACAAGCAACTGCCCGACATTCTCCCAGTTGCCGTGAGAATAACGGATAACCGCGCGCTTTTCTTCGACTGCCTTTTTGATTTCTTGTGCGTTCATTTCGTTTTTCTCCTCTCGTTTGGGTTTCGCTTTCTGTTCTCGTTCCTCGCGCAACTGGCGACCGCGCCGCGCGAAAACTCGCAGACACTCAGCCAGCGCGTGTTCTTGCTCCGGGGTGAGTTTGTCAGGTAGTTTCACTGTCTCCTTTCGACTTGAGTTTCGCGGTCTTCATCAGACGGCGAAACAGTTGCGCGCTCTTGCGCGATTGCGGGTAGTACTGTCCGCTAAAGTTGATCGCGCCGTCATTGTCGTCGTAAATCACGCGGTCTTTGAGTTGCTCGAGCAGATCGGCGTCGAGCGTGTAGTCGTCTTCGTAGTGCAGTTCGCCGCCCCACGCGCCCACACACAGCCAGGCATTGCAGTTGCGAACGTCCACGAAGAATTCCAGCGACGCGACGGGGATGAATTCGGCGGTCGCCGTCTCGCCGTTGATCTGCGCGGTGAGCAGTTTGCCCTTGTGCTTGCGCTCCAGCGCGGGGATGTCTTGCAGTTCATTCGTTGGGACCGTCACTTGCATTTGTCTCACCTCCTTCCTTGCGCGATTGCGCTCTCGCCTGCGCCCGCTTCATCGCCGCGCCCTTGCGCGCGTTGGCGATGCACGACTCACGCGAGACGTGCGCCCGCGTCGCCCGTTGATACTTGGACGTGAACGCTTTGGCGCGCGACTTGCCGCCCTTGCGTCCCATGGCGCGATAGCGTTCGCGCTGTTCGTCGGTCAGTGTTTGCATCATCGCGCCTCCCTTAACAAGCCAAGAATTTTGCAACATGTCTTGCAGACCAGGACGCGCTTGCCGTTGCGTGTCTTTTGCGCTTTGAACACGCGCCCACCGTCGCAAATGTAACATTTCTTCTTCGTGTGTTTCATCGCGCACCCCCGTTCGGCTTGGCTTGCGCGCGCTCGCGCATCAAAGCCAACTGCGCCCCCGTCACGATGCGCGCCCCCACATTCGCGATTTGTCGGGTCCGCGCTTCGCTCTTGGTGTAGGGACCTTGGGCGCGTGCGCCGGCGCCATCGTTCAAAAGCACAAGGTAGAATCGTCTTTGCGTTGCCATTGGTTCACCTCGTTTTTTCTGGAATAGGGGCGGTCCCCACATGACCGCCCCGCGATCTGTTACGCGCCGCCTCTTCACTCCCGCAAATAGGCAGGGGCTTCGACTGTCCATTTGCCGCGCTCGACGCGCAAGCCCTGCGCCTCGATCTCCGCGCGCACCTTGTCAAAGTTCGCGTGCACTTTGGCGCGCGTGTCGTCGCGCTCGGCGCTCGCCTGCAAGTGAAAGTTCGTCGTGTGGAAGATCGGCACACTGCAAACGGCGATGTAATCGGCAAAGCGCGCGCTCGCGACGGCATGGTAGGTGATACCTCTCAGACCGTGCTCGCCGCGCTCGCCGGCGGTGCTCGTGATCTCTAGCCGCGCTGTGTGCTCCATGCGCTCTTTCAGGTGCGCGAGATAGTCAGACAGTTCGACGAATTCCAAATAGACGTTCATCGGGTTTCCTCTCTCCACGCCGCGCGCGCATCACAGATGATTCGCAGCGCGGCTTGCCGATTGTTCTCGGCAAACCAGCGCCCGCGTTTGCCTAGTTCCTCGACGTTCCCGATCTCTTCCAACAAATGGGCAACTTCGTCCAGCGCCATTGCCAGTTTGCCATCCGGCGAAACCCCGAATTGTGCTACGTATTCCGCGCGCGCGGCATCGCGCTCCGCTTTCATTAGCGACAATATGGCATCAAGGTCTTGGTTCATTGTATCGCCCCTCCCAGCATCCAAGTGGCATCATCGATCTGCGTAAAGCCACGCCGCGTCGCTTCTTCGGCTAACGCATCCTCAAAGCCGGGATACGCTCGCACGGTGCCGCCATCGGCGATTTCGACGATGGCGCAAACGACTTCGGGTCTGTAGGATTGAAAAGACCCTTCGGCAGTCGCCGCGACAAAGGGCTTGGTAGGAATTGTGCCTTTCATTTCTCTACCTCCGCGTTGAAAACAAACTCGCGCAGTTCGGCAAGCATGGCGTTGCTGTCACCGCGCGCATGGTTTCAGTCATCGTGAGTATCCGTATTTCTCTGCGAAAAGATTTACCTCGTCCTGCCAATCTTGGCGGTAGAGATTTTCGGTTTCTGCCCCGAAACACCGTTCCAGTTCCGTAGTGACCAGGTTGGCAAGGTGTACTTTTTCGCGGCGCCGATTTGACGCATCGTACTGCTTGCATAGATTCCACGTGATCTCTCTAATGATTTCTTCGTTTACCGGCTGGTCGTTTGGTGATACGGGTAACATTGCTTTCACCTCTTCGAGTGGGGCGCGAGTGTGGTTACCCGCGCCCACTGACGCTTAGAAGATTTCCAAAAACTCGCGCAGTTTCCGCAGCATCGGCTCGTCGCCGTGGATCCCTGCATCGGCTGTCCGATCCCACTCGCGGATCTCTGCTTCCGTCAAGCGCAGCACTTGCCAACCACGCTCCCGCAAGTACGCGTCCATGCGTTCGTCGCGCGCGTGCCGATCCGCACATTCGGCAAGCGAGGGGTGCAGGTCTTTGCCGCAATGCCACGCCGCGCCGTCGGCATACACCACGCGCTTGCAATCGCGCCAAACAAAATCGCCGGTGTTCAAGTGGCAGCGCGACTGGGGAAAGAGATAACCCTCCCGCTCATATCCTTCGGCTTCGCTCAGGACTGCGCCGATCAACGTCAGCGCGTCGGCGACGATGCGCTCCAAGTCGGA
>DHFK01000023.1 GCA_002400365.1 Anaerolineales bacterium UBA4826
TTGCGACGAAGCAATCTCCTCACCGCTTTGGGGATTGCTTCGCTCCGCTCGCAATGACACGACGGCGTCACTTGCGTACCGCACGATGAGGTTCCCATTCGCCGGATCTTCCTTCAACGCCGACACGCGGCACCGCGCATACTTGACCCCGTACCGTTCCTGCGCGCGGCGATAATATTCCGCATAGCCCTTGCTGAACGCGCGCGCGTCCATCATAAAGATATGAATGTCGGTGTCCGCCGCGTGCTCCTTCGCCATCATCGCTTCTTTCGCGGCGTACATGCAACAGACGGCGGAGCAGTAATCGTGCGACTGGTCGCGCGAGCCGATGCACTGCAAGAACGCGATGCGCTTTGCCGGCTTGCCGTCCGATGGTCGCGTCACGTGCCCGCCGGTCGGTCCCGACGCGGAGAGCAAGCGTTCGAACTGCAAACTCGTAACGACGTTTTTGTATCGTCCGAATCCAAACTCCTCCGACAGTTCGGCGCGATACACTTTATACCCCGGCGCGAGAATCACCGCGCCGACCGGAATCTCCTCGACGCGCTCGACCATCTCGTGGACGATGGCGTTGACGCCGCACGCTTTGAGGCACTGGTAACACTCGGCGCACAAGCCACACGCGAGGCAGCGCTCTGCTTCCGCGACCGCTTGCTCCTCTGATAGCCCCAACTCCACTTCGCGGAAATCGCCGACGCGCTCCTCGACGCGCACGGTTGCGCTTCGCGGTCGCTTGCCGCGCACGATTTCGCCGCGCGCGCGTTTCGCTTCGAGTTCCGTGTCGGTCCACTGCCCCACCGGCAGCGGCTGTTCCTCGCGCGCGGTCAGCATCGGCAAGCCGCGCAGATGGCGATGGATCGAAAGCGCGCCGCGCCGCCCTGCCGCGATCGCGTCAATCAACATTCCCGGTCCTTGCGCCGCGTCGCCGCCGGCAAAAACGCCCGGCACATTGGTCGCAAGCGTGACCGAATCCACTTCGAACCAGCCATCGCGCGAGACCTGCAAGCCGTGGTCGGGCGCAAGAAGCGAAATCTCTGGCGCTTGCGCGACGGCTGCGATCATCGCGTCCGCAGCGATTTCGAATTCCGAGCCGGGAATCGGCACCGGGCGGCGGCGACCACTTGCGTCCGGCTCGCCAAGTTGCATCCGCACGCAGCGCACCCCGCGCAACCGTCCATTGTCGCGGAGCACCGCGATCGGCGCGGTGAGCAGTTCGACGCGCATCCCTTCGGCTTCGCCGTCTTCGACTTCGTGCGCGAACGCCGGCATTTCGGCGCGCGTGCGGCGGTAGAGCAGCGTCACCTCTTTCGCGCCGACGCGTAGCGCAGTCCGCGCTGCGTCAATCGCCGTGTTGCCGCCGCCGACCACGACGACGCGCGCGCCCAATTCTACTTTTTCGCCTAAACTCACGCGGCGCAGAAACGCGACGCCATAATGCACGCCGATGGTTCCGCGCTCGCCGGGGATGCCGAGTTCCTGTGGCTGATGCGCGCCGACTGCGAGAAAGACCGCTCTGTAGTTTTGCCGGAACAAATCGCGAATGTCGCGCACCGTGCTGTTCAATCGGATCTCGACGCCCTCTTTGCGAATGTCGTCAATCTCGCGGTCGAGCACGTCGCGCGGCAGACGATACGCCGGAATGCCGACNNGCGCTCCGGCGCGACGACCGGCTCGCCGGCTTGGCGATCGGCGACGAACCGCTTGAGCGCGCAAATCGAAATCGCCTCGTCCACCTTCCTGCGTGAACATTCGCTCTCGCACGGGTGCGAGCAGACGCGCCCGACCGTCGCGGGGAACGGGTTGTATTGCTTGATGACTTCCAAGGCGTCCGCGTAGCGTCGTTCTTTGATGAGGGCGACGTACCCTTGCGCGCTCGTGTTCGCCGGGCACGCGTTCTTGCACGGCGCGACACCGCGTTTTTCGATCGCGTACGCCGACGGAATCGCTTGCGGGTAGAGACGGTACGCCGCATGTCGCTTCGACAGATTTTCGTTGTAGGGGTCAGGCAAAACTATCGGGCAGACCTTTTCGCAATCGCCGCAGCCGATGCACTTGTTCACATCAACATAGCGCGGCTTGCGGCGCAGCGTCGCGGTAAAGTTGCCCACCGCGCCTTTCACGTCGAGCACTTCTGTGTCGGTCAGTATTTCGATGTTAAGGTGCCGCCCGGCTTCGACGAGGCGCGGCGCGAGCGTGCACATCGCGCAGTCGTTCGTCGGGAACGTCTTGTCGAGTTGCGCCATGTGCCCGCCGATCGCGGATTTCGCTTCGACGAGATAGACTTTGAACCCGCTCTCGGCGAGATCGAGCGCGGCTTGAATGCCGCCGACGCCTCCGCCGACGACCATCACCGCGCCGATCAGTGGTTGTTGGGTGGTTAGGTTGTTTGGTTGTTGGATGTGACCGTCATCAGCCATTGGACCGCCAACCGATTTGATGCCCTGCCTATCGTGCTTGGGCTTTCATTGCGAGGCGCGAAGCGGCGAAGCAATCGCTCCTTCGCGAGTTGGGGATTGCTTNNGCGCATCCTTCGACTCCGCTCGCTTCACTCGTTCCGCTCAGGACGCGCCTCGCATTGACATTACCAGAAACGCTTTACAGGTTCATCGAAACGTGCTATGATCAAAAATGTCCGGGAGGCGAAAATGCGTTCACCATTTCCTGGCATGGATCCATATTTAGAGCGACCGTCTCTGTGGCACGAAGTGCATACAGGACTCATTGTGGCACTGCAATTGCACCTGGCTCCACTCTTGCCATCACACTATCGCGTCGCCATCGAACAACGCACGTACTCATCTCCGCCGGCGCCCGATGATTTGGTTGGACTGCCCGACGTGTCTGTCCTCCGCGAAAAGACCGACGTTGCCTATGCGTCCGCACCATCAACCACCGCTTCTGTCGTCACGCCTGTCGTCGTACGCGTGCCTATGCCAGAAGAACAGCGCGAGCGGTACCTGGAAGTGCGTGATACGCAGAGCGGCGTCGTGATCACCGTGATCGAATTGGTCTCTCCATCCAACAAACGCGCGGGGGAAGGGCGGCGCGAGTACGAGCAGAAACGGATGCGCGTGCTCGGCAGTCTGGCGCATTTGGTCGAAGTGGATTTGCTGCGCGGTGGTGAGCCGATGCCAATGCGCGTTCAGGACAATAGCCGAACGGGACACTATCGCATCCTCGTCAGCCGCGCCGACCGCCGTCCCAACGCCGACCTCTATCTCTTCACCGTGCGCAATACCATTCCAACTTTTCCTCTTCCACTGCAACGCGGCGATACGGAACCAACCGTAGACCTGGGCAAACTACTCCACGATCTCCACGAACGCGCTCACTATGAACGCGCGATAGACTATCGCCAAGACCCCACGCCGCCGCTCGACGCAGATGACGCCGCGTGGGCTGACGATTTGCTGCGCCGTGCGGGTCTCCGCTAACCGCCGCTACTCGACCAACTCTCTCACTCTCTTCAGCAACTCCGCCGGTCGCACCGGTTTTTCCAAATACTTGACGGGTTTGGCGGGGGTCGAGGGCGTCACACCCAAGCCGCTGGAAAGACTCGTCAAGAGAATCACCGGCACGTCCGCCAAGCCCGGCTCTGCCTGCATCTTTTCGTAAATATCCAGTCCATCTTCGCCCGGCATGATGATGTCGAGAATGATCAGGTCTGGGCGCGCCGCGCGCGCGTGCGCCAAGCCGGCTGCGCCATTGTACGCCACGTCCACCGCGTACGGCACACTCTCCAGCACCGTGCGTGTCGCCTCCACAAAATCGCGGTCGTCGTCAATCAACAAGATTCGCATTTCATTATTTACGCTTTACGTTCGCCGTGTTGCGTGTTCCGTTTGCGCATCACGCATCACGTTTCACGTATCGCGTTCTCCGCTGCCCATTGTTGTCGCCGCATCGCCGGCGTCTGCAAATTGCGCGGGATGACCACCGTGAACTGCGCCCCGGTCTTGTCCTCCGCGTACGGACTCGTCACGCGAATCGCGCCGCCGTGCGCGTCCATGATCTTTTTGGCGAGCGACAAGCCCAGACCGGTGCCGGGCGCATCGCCCACATTGTCGGCGCGATAGAAATCCTCAAAGATGTGCGGCAGGTCTTCCGGCGGAATGCCCACCCCTTCGTCTTCGACTTGAAAGTAGAGCGCATCGGCTTCGTACCACGCGCGAAAGGTCACGGTGCTGCCTTCGGGTGAAAACTTGACCGCGTTGCTGAGCAAGTTGGTAAAGACCTGACGCATGCGCCGGCGCGCGCCGACGATTTTCTCGAAGCGGGGCGGCGGCACGATCTTGATCTTGATGTTCTTCTCGGCGGCAGCCAGTCGCACGTCCTCGTACGACTCGGTGCCTACCTCGCCCGGATCGAACCATTCAAAGTCGGCTTGGATCTGCTCCGGGCGCATGCGCGCCAGGTCCACCAAATCGCCGATGAGCGAGCGCAAATCTTTGACGCGCAGCGAACTGCGTTTGAGCATGTGCTGCTGCTTGTCCGTCAACTCGCCCGCCAGTCCGTCCAGCATCACCTGGAGATAATTCTCGATCGCGGCGAGCGGCGCGCGCAATTCGTGCGAGACGATGGACAAGAAATAGGTCAGGGTGTCCATCGCGCTCCTATACCGCGTAGCCACCAGCGAAACGAGCATCCCCAGCACCTTGAACCCGACTGCGGGATGCTGCTGCAGATATTCGCGCAACCTCACACCGTCAATCGCGATCACGCGCGTCGGCTCAAGACACAGCGCGGTCGAGGTGTAGAGGTAAGGTCGCACGAGCGCCGACCAGCCCGCTACGCTTCCTGGCTCGACGTAGCCGACTGTGGCTGCCCGCGCGGTGGCGCGTTTGCCTAACTGAATCTTTTTCTCGAGCGCCAGTTTTCCTTGCTCGACGAGGTACAGCCGCTCGGCGGGCGCGTCTTCCGTCAACAGCACGTCGTTTTCCTGGTGCGTTTCTTCACGGCAGAATTGGGCAACCTCAGCCAACTCCGCGTCGGTCAGTTCAGCGAAAAGATCGGACCGCTTCAGGCGTTCGATCTCGATTTGGGCAGCGTGCATGAAAATTTGCTCCCACTTGCATCCGAACGGTACGGACTCTCGACCCAAATCTTGCCGCCATGCGCTTCGACAATGCGGCGGGCGGTGCTTAATCCTAGCCCCGCGCCAGGGATGAACTCGCGCTGGCGTACCCGAAAATAGTCCTCAAAGATGTGTGGCAGGTAACTCGATGGGATGCCCACGCCGGTATCTAAAACGTCAATGCGAACGTGGTCGGCTTCTTCTATCGCCGTCAGAGTGACCTGGCCGCCCTGGGGTGTGAACTTGATGCCATTGTCCAGCAGGTTGACGAGCAAGCGCCGCAATCGCTTCGGCGAGCCATACACCATGGACAGATTCGCTGGCACCTGACTTGACACGGTGACGGCTTTTTCTTTTGCTCGCGCCGCCACATCCTCCAGCGCCAACTGCGCCACCGTCGTCAGGCAGGTTGGCTCCATCTCTTGCGCGATCCGCTGCGCGTCCAGCAGTGAGACGTCGAGAAAATCGTTGATGAGTTGGAGCAACTCTTCCAAGCGCGCTTGCGTTCGCTCCAACCAGTGACGCTGTTTGGGCAAGACCTCGCCGGCGTACCCATCGAGAATGGTCTGAACGTAATTGACCGCGACCGCCAACGGCGTCTTCAAGTCGTGCGAAGCCAGCCCCAGGAAAAAAGCGCGCATCCGATCGAGTTCGGCTAATTGCTCGCGCGTTCGCTCCAGTTCCGTCAAGCGCGCTTGCGCCTGGGCTTCGCGTCTCCGCCGCAACTCGCTGGCGATGCCGGTCGCTACCACCGCGACCAAGCCGAGCGTCGTGCCGAACGCAGCCAACACCGCGACGACATATGCGCCTTGGCGGTACATCTCTTGTGGAAAGAATCCGCTGAGATGCACGTGCGGCAGCCAGCCGACGTATTCCCCGCTCACCAAGCCGACGAACAGACCCAACGCCAGCGCAGTGACCCAGACCATGTCGCGCGCCGGCAGCAATAGACTTCCCAAGCCAATGTGAAGCAGATAGAAAAACAGGAAAGGATTTTCGATGCCGCCGGTGAAATGCAGCAAAGCGCTCAAGCCCACGAGATCGGCGACGATTTGCGCGTGCGCGAAGGTCCGTCCGCGCCGGACCCGCGCCTCGACCGACAGGTTGGTGCGCGTCTCTTGCATTGCCCACAGGAAGAAGCCGAGATTCAAAAGGGCAAGCGCAATGGCGACTCCAAACGCCGGTTCCGCCGGAAAGCGTATGTCGAAAATCGCCTGCGCGAGGACGATGCTCACGATGATTGCAACCACGGCAACCCAGCGCAGGTTGACGTACTGTCGCAATCGGCGCGATAGTTCGACATCTTCCGGAAGTCCTTCGATGACTGGATCGTCCATTGCCGTTTCGAATTTCAGATTCTAGATTTCAGATGGCAGAACTGGCATTCTGGAATCCACAATCTGAAATTTGAAATCCGAAATCTGCAATCACTTGAGCAGCGCGCGAACGCGCCGTAGCAACTCTGCCGGCGCGACCGGCTTTTGGATGTAATCCTGCACATCCATCGCCAGACCCGTCTCCAACTCGTAACGACGCCGGCTCGCGTCTTCCACGACGGTTGTCAAGACCATAATCGGCACGTCGGCGTACTGAGGATCGCTGCGCATCTCGCGGATCACGCCCCAACCATCCATGCGCGGCATCAGCAGGTCGAGGATCAACAGGTCGGGAATTTCGCGCGCGATCATCTCCATACATTTCTTGCCGTCGCGCGCGGTCGCCAGGCGATACGGCTGTGTCTCCAGTATCGCGGTGATACCGTCGAGAATGTCTGGATCGTCATCCACGATGAGGATGTACGGTTGATCGCCCATTGTCCCTCCCTCCCAACGTGACGGGTGACGAGTGGCGGGTGACGAGAGCTGCATTCTCGTCACTCGTCACTCGTCACTTTTTCACTGGATTTGGTCCCAGCCGTTTGATCTCGGCGGTCAATTCGGCGGCGGAGAACGCAAACTGCCCGCCCATCGCCGACGACAAGTTGATCATCTGGACGCGCCGCCCTTCCAAGCCGATCTGCTCCAACAACTGACTGATGTATTCGACGCGCTTGCGCGCTCTGAGATTACCTTCCAGGTAATGACAATCGCCTTCCAGTCAGCCCGCCACCAGCACACCATCCGCGCCATCCTCGAACGCGCGCAGTACGTACAGCGCATCGAGTTTTCCAGTGCAAGGCAACTCGATGACCTTGATCGAAGTCGGGTACTCCAAGCGCATGCTGCCTGCCAGATCGGCGGCGGCATACGCGCAATAGTGGCAGCAGAAGGCGATGATCTGTGGCTCAAAGCCATTGTTAGTCATTAGTCACCTGGTCTCGTAATCGAATGGTCGGATAGTCGCCTAGTCGCGTAGTCGGATAGTCACATGGTCGTGCAGTCAAGAGACTGCTGAGCCAGGCGACCACANNTATAGTGCATCAACTGGATCGCCTTGGCGGGGCACTCCGCCGCGCAAATCCCGCACCCGTGGCAAATCGCGGTCTCGACGAATGCCGCGCCAAAGATGCTGCCCACGCCGGCTTGCGTCGGAACGATCTTGGGCACGTGGTACGGACAGGAACGCACACAGGTCAAACAGCCCACACAGCGCGCGGGATCAACGACGGCGACGCGCGCGCTCGTCAGCATCTTTTCCTGCGCGAGAATGTTCGCGGCGCGCGCCGCGGCGGCTTGCGCTTGGGCGATCGTCTCATCCAGGAACTTTGGGTAATGCGCCAAGCCCGCCATAAACACGCCGTCCGAGGCGAAATCCACCGGGCGCAACTTGACGTGTGCTTCCAAGAAAAAGCCGTCCAGGTCTATCGGCACTTTCAACGTCGTCGCCAATTCGCGCGTCCCCTTGGGCGCAACGACAGGCGTCGAAAGAACGAGCAGGTCGGCGTTCAACGTCAATTCCTCGCGCAGAACCGGCTCCCACACGCGGATGGCGAGTGGCGCGTGACGAGTGACGGGTGACGAGGTTTGATCTGTTGTCTGTTGTCTGTCGTCTGTTATCTCTACTTGCGGCTTGCGATCGAAATCGTACCGTACGAATCTCACCCCCGCGCGGCGCGCTTGAGTGTACAGCCGCTCTTTGAAGCCGTAGGTGCGAATGTCGCGGTAGATGATCGTGACCTGCGCCTGGGGGTTCAACTCTTTCAGTTTGAGCGCGTTCTTGAGCGCGGTCGTGCAGCACAGCCGGCTGCAAAACTTTTCGCCTGGACCGACGCATTGAATCATGACGATGGAAGTTGGAAGTTGGAGGTTGGAGGTTGGAGATGCCGCCTCTCCAACTTCTAACTTCCAATTTCCAACCTCCAGTCGCGCCAGCAACTGCTCGAACTCTAGTTGCGTCACAATTCGCGCATCCTTGCCGTACCCGTACTCTTTGCCTTTGTACTCGACGCCGCCGGTCGCAACGATGGTCGCGCCGTGCGAGACCTGGAAGGTTTGACCGTTGCGGAGGGTCGAAACAAAGTTGCCTTTGAATCCGCCCGTTTCGACCAACTCGGTGTTGAGGTGCACTGTGATGAGCGGATGCGCCTCGACGCGCGCAACCAAGTCGTTCAGATATGCCCGCGCATCTTCAAATCTCGAATCCNNAGCGAAGGTGCCGCAAGTTGCCGCCAAGTTCGCCGCTGCGCTCGACCAGATGCGCCGGGAATCCTTGATCTGCCAGACTCAGCGCGGCGTTCATCCCGGCTGCGCCGCCGCCGATGATCAGCGCAGCGTGATTGACTCCCACTTCTGACGTGCGCAACGGCTCGAGGCGTGTGCCGCGCGCGACCGCCATCCGCACCAAGGTCTTGGCTTTCTCGGTCGCGCCGGCGCGGTCGTTTCCATGCACCCAGGAACATTGATTGCGAATGTTCGCCATCTCGAACAGGTACGGATTCAGCCCGGCTTGACGAATGGCATCCTGGAAAAGCGGCTCGTGCGTCAGCGGCGTACAGGAGGCGACGACCGCGCGGTTGAGACGCAATGCCTTGACCTGCTCAATGATGTGCGCGATCGTATCTTGCGAGCAGGTGTACAGGTTGTCCTCGGCGTGGACGACGCCGGGCAGCGTGCGCGCGTATTCGGCGACGCCGGGCACGTCCAGATAGCCGCCGATGTTCGATCCGCAGTGGCACACGAACACGCCGACGCGCGGCGCCTCCGTGGAGACATCGCGTTCTGCCGGGTACTCGCGGTGGCGCACCAGGGTGTGGCGCGCGGAGGCAAGCAGACGCGCCGCGGCGGTCGCCGCGCCGCTCGCTTCCATCACCGTCTCGGGAATATCCTTCGGTTCGCGGAAAGGACCGGCAACGTAGATGCCGGCGCGAGACGACTGCAGTGGATCGAACAGCGTCGTGTGACAAAAGCCATACGGATCGAGTTCGATGCCGAGTTGGTGTCCCAGTTGCTTGACGCTGTCCGCGATCTCCATGCCGACGGACAACACAACCAAGTCAAACTCTTCCTCAACAAGACCTGGTGACAAGGTGACAAGGTGACCGGGTGACTGCTCCTCGTCAGGTTGTCTCCTTGTCACCTTGTCTCCTTCATGTACATACCTGACAATCAGATTCCCGCTCGCCGGATTCTCCTTCAGCGACGAGACGCGGCACCGTGTATATGTGACGCCGTACTTTTTCTCCGCGCGGCGATAGTATTCCTCATAGCCCTTGCTGAACGCACGTGTGTCCATGAAGAACACCTGGCACTGCACCTGCCCGTCGTGTCCCTCCACCTTTGCGTGCTCCAGCGCCATGATCGCTTCTTTCGCCGCGTACATGCAGCAGACCGAAGAACAGTAATCGTGGCTCTGGTCGCGGCTGCCGACGCACTGCAAGAACGCGATGCGCTTGGGGCTTGCGCCATCCGAGGGTCGTTTTACTTGTCCGCGCGTTGGACCGGACGCGGAGAGCAAGCGCTCGAATTGCAGCGACGTGACGACATTCGGATAGCGTCCCAACCCATATTCTTCCGATAACTCGGCGCGATAGACCTGGTATCCCGGCGCGAGAATCACTGCGCCGACCTCAATCTGCTCCGTGCGCTCGACCATGTCGTGCACGACCGCGCCGCGCTGGCACGCGTAATAGCAACTCAGGCACTCGGAGCAGACGCCGCACGCGAGACAGCGCGCGGCTTCGGCTTTGGCTTCTTCCTCGGTATAGCCCAGCGCGACTTCTTCAAACGATTTGACGCGGTCGGCGGCTTTTCGCGCCGCCACTTGGACGCGTGGTTGAATGCTTGTCTCGCCTTTTGCGATTCGCGCGTCAATCTCGCTGTGCGTCAATTTGACGACTGGCAATTCCAGCGCGCGCGGCGGTCGTTCCAGCGGTTTGCCTTGCAGATACAGTTGAATGGATTCCGCGGCGCGATGTCCCGCCGCGACGGAATCAATGACGAACGCCGTGCCGGTTGCCACATCGCCTGCCGCAAAAACGCCGGGGCGCGTCGCCGCGAGCGTGTTCGGATTGACCGCGAC
>DHFK01000034.1 GCA_002400365.1 Anaerolineales bacterium UBA4826
CTGCCCGCCGCGAGGATCAAGACCAATTCCCCCGGCTGACACGCCGCGCGCGTGACGAGCATGTGCCACGCGGTTCCGAACGCGGTCGGCGACGCGGCGGCAGCCACAAACGACAACGCATCGGGAATGTGCAGCAGGATGGATGCCGGCACGCGCAGGTACTCCGCGAATCCGCCGTCCACGTTCACGCCGATCACTTTGCGGCGCGGGCACAGGTTATCGAATCCACGATTGCAGTACTCGCACTGTCCGCACGTAGTCGCCGCGCCCACCAGCACGCGCTCGCCAATCTTCCAATCTCTGATCTCCGCGCCAATCTCCGCGATTTCACCCGCCGTCTCCAGCCCGCCGATGTGCGGCAGCGGCGCGTGGACGCCGTGCGATCCTTCGCGCGTGAAAATGTCGAGGTGATTCAGACCGCACGCGCGCATTTTGACCAGCACGTCGCGCGGTCCGGGCTGCGGCGTCGGCACCTCTTCGAATTTCAGATTCTCAATTCCGCCGCGTTGGTGGAAGATGGCTGCTTTCATTTTCTCGACAATTTCCGCGTCATGCTTTGACTTGCTAACCAGAAAACGGTCTCTGCTCTGCCTCTCCGACAAACGGCTAGGAGCCAGACTCGCCAACTGCCGGTTTCAAGCCCGTTGGCATGAGTGAGGAAGCGGCGGATGTGGGACTGGGCTTGCGCGAGGTCGCCTCGGCGCTTGCCGGTTTCTCGGTCACCGTGCGCGCTGAATTGACCAAGAACTGAGCCCCATGCTTTTGCGCGACGCGCACAAACGCCTGGGCGATCTTGGGATCGAATTGAGTGCCCGCGCATCTTTCGATTTCCGCGATGATGGCTTCGGCTGCCATAGCGCGATGGTACGGACGGTCGGATGCCATCGTTTCGACCGCGTCCGAGAGCGCCAGGATGCGCGCCTCGATTGGAATTTGCTCGCCCTTCAGACCGCAGGGATACCCTTTGCCGTCCCAGCGTTCGTGGTGGTAACGAATAAACGCAGCAAGATGGCGCAGGCCCTGCGAGGTTTCTACAAAGTCCGCGCCGAGCGCCGCGTGGGTTTTGACGTAGGCGTACTCGTGCATATCCAGCCGCCCCGGTTTGTTCAAGACGCTTTCGGCAATCCCGATCTTGCCGATATCGTGCATGAGCGCGGCTTGACGCACGTTCTGCATTCGTTCTTGAGACAAGCCGAGTTCTTGGGCAATCGCCGTGGCGTAGACGGCGACCTGGGAGGAATGACCAAAGACGTGGGGATCGCGCGCATCAATGATCTTGGAGAGAGTCAGGAACAATTCGTCGTTGATCTGGCGAATGGTCTGGCTGGCGCTCACGATTTCGCGGTTGGCGACTTCAAGTTCCGTATTCACGCGCTTGAGTTCGTTGATGCTCTGGGCGGTTCGCTCGATGTACTGTCGCTCCGACAAGTGCATCATCAACACCGGCACCAACATCACCGCGACGCCCAGGAGATTGAGCGAAACATACGCCACGCTGAGAAAAAAACCCATGAAACTCAGCGCCACGTACTGCACCAACAACCACTGAAAACGCTCGCGCCAGATCGAGGAGAGTTTGCCCCCCTCGGCGAAATAGATCGCGCCGGCGAGCAAGCCGGTCTCGACCAAATAGTAGATCACGCCGCCCAAGAGACAGAGCCCACCGAGCCAAATCAGATTCGGCGGCTGGAACGGGTCGGGTATCACACTGACGAGAATGACCGGGAACGTTCCCGCCAGAGTGTGCGTCGCCCAGTTGAAAGCGGTCTTGTACGGCAACGGACGACGTTGGAAAAGGTGGACGAAGACAATCACCGCGCTGACGAGGACGACGCCCGCCATCCCCGCCAGCAGTGCCCCCGCAAAGATGATCGCCATCGAGACCGAGGTCGAAGTTTCGCCGTAGAGATTCTTGACCAGCGGCGCTTGGGCAAACAAAGCCAGCACGATCAGCAGCCCAATCGCCTCCGCGTCCGGTGGCGGACCATAAAGCACACCGCTTAGCGCAGTCAGCGCGCCGGCGGCGACGACCAGCGCGACATACTGGGGGAGCCACAACCGATGACTCGCGGGCTGGGGCGGCGGTTGGGCAGGCAGCAGCGTTGGCAAGGGAACCGCGGGGGGTTGAGCAACGGACGCCGCAGCCGGCGCGGCGACCGGTGGCGCTGGCGGAGCGACTGGCGCAACCGGCGGCTCGACGACGCGCGGGGTGTACGTAGGTATTTGCGCCGCCTCCTCCAAGCGCGGCAGGGTCTCCAGCCGCAGCGCCTGCGGGATATTCTCCGCGCAGACGACGCAGTTGCGCCCCTGGAGTTTGGCTTGGTACACTGCCACATCGGCTTGGTGAACCAGTTCATTGAGCGTCTGCGCGTCTTTGGGAAAACACGCAATGCCAAAACTCATCGTGACCCGGATCGGAGTCGGATGCGTGGGTATCACAAAGCCGGTCGCCTCGATCATCTCGCGGATCCGTTCCGAGATCGCGTACGCTTCCGGCAACTGCGTTTCCGGCAGCACGAGCAAGAATTCTTCGCCGCCGAAGCGTCCGGCGAGATCGTATTCCCGGATCATTTTGCGGAGAATCTGACCGATGGTTGCCAAAACGGCGTCGCCTGCCAGGTGCCCGTAGGTGTTGTTGACGTTGCGCAGCAGATCCAGGTCCGCCATGATCACGGCGATCGGGCGCTCGAAACGCTTGGCGCGTCCGATCTCGTTCGTGAGCATCTCGGCGACGTAACGCGCGTTGGCTAAGCCGGTTTTGGGATCGGTCTTGGCTTCCTGGGTCAGTTGAGGAACTTTGAGGGCTTGGTACATCAGCCAAATCGGCGACAAGGCGGGCAACACGAGGAGTGGATTCAAGGTCCAGGCGACCGCAATCGTCACGCCCATAATCAGGAGCACCCAATCTGTCGCCAGATTCTCGAAATCCAGAATGCCCGAGTCGCGGAACGGGACTTTGCGCGCCGTCGTGAGCGCGATGCCGATCAGCAAATGATTTCCAAAATCGTAGGTAATGGACGCGAGAAAAGCGCCGAGGAGCGAGGCGGTAGCCGTCAGATGAGTTGGCTCGCCGCCGACCAGCAAAAAGACTTGGCGCGCGAGCAAGCCGACGATGACGTGCGTGGCGATATTAAAGGGTTGGAGATACCAATTGCGGAGACGGGGGCTGTTGATCCAGCGCTCGCGCGCCCACTCGACCAGATGAGGAATGGCGACCACCAGCACGAAGAGGAACGGACTGAGCGAGAGCGCGCTGGCTAGGAGGAATACGAGCGTAAAGTGGTATGATTGATGTCCGGGCGCGCGCGCGGTATAGAACTGGGCAAAGGTCGCCAGCCCGACGAATGCCAGGAACGCCGGCAGTTCGGCTTCGGCGGCTGGCGCGCCGAGCAGCGCCCACCCCATCATTGCGGCGCCAGCCAATAAGACCAGAAAGATGTAGACCCAGGCGCGTAGAGACATTCGTTCTCCGGATGTGACTACTCAGCCATAACCCAATTCGGACAGCATCTATGTTGCAGTCTGCACGTTCGCTTGCGATGATGGAAACCGATGATGCCAATTGTGTTGCCCGTCCCAGAATAGATTCATGCCGTCTGGAAGCGTTTGGAGATCTGTATGCTCGGTCGCGGATCAAGCCCTCGGATGCAAGCCCGCACCTAGGTCGTAGAGCCGAGTGCGCTCCTCTTACCTCCATTTTATCACACCCTTGAGATGAGGTCAATTGAGACGTAGTCCCCCGAATTCGGGATGCCCGCCGGACAAAGAATCGAGCAGAGAATCTCTTCCCTGCTCGATTCGATTCTACCGTGCGGCTGGCGCGTCAGCCCTGCGCTTAGGGTCCCCAATAGTCGCTGTCCCANNACGCTGTTCCAGGCGATCGGCGCGCTGCCCGACCAGAGCAACCGGCTAGGAGATAGTCCGGTGTTGTAGGTTTGCGTGGTCCTGGTATGAATTGCCGCATAGATGTCGAGCAAACCCGAACCGGCTTTCCACGGATCGGACACAAAGCCCGCCCAGTTCCGATTCGCCGTTGCCTTGAGCCGATACTTGACCTGATCGGGAGTCAGCGCGGGTTCGCTTTGCAGTAACAACGCAACCGCACCGCTGACGATGGGGGCTGACACGGACGTTCCCGACATCCTAAAGTAGTACTTGTCAATCGAATTGGCGGGGTGGGTTGCACCCATGGTCAACTTGTTGTTCTCGGCGAGCACCGCAATGATGTGCGTGCCCGGGGCAACCAGATCCGGCTTGGCGACGCCTTCGGGCGTCTTGCCGTAAGCGGAAAAGCCGGCAACGACGTCGTCCGCCAGACTGACGGTGCCGCGATCGTCGGTTGCGCCAACGGTGATGACAAAGGGATCATTCGCGGGAGGGTAGAGCAGCGGTGTGCCGTTGCTGCCGAGCGCGCCGCCGTTATTTCCCGCCGCGACGACGACCACAATGCCGTTGAACCACAGAATCTCCGCTGCCGCATCCATCGGGCTGGTGTCGTGCGATTGCGCCAGCGTCGAGTTCAGCGATAGGTTGACGACGCGGATATTGTATTTCTTTTCGTTCTGCAGGACCCACTGCATGCCTTGAACGACATCGGATTCCGTTGACCTGCCTACGTCGTCACTCACGCGGACATTGATGATATTCGTCTTGGGCGCAATGCCCATGTACTTTCCGTCCGAGTGGTTGCCATCGCCGGCGACGACCGAGGCAACAAAGGTGCCGTGACCGTATCGATCATTCGAATCGTGATAGGCGTCGTTGAAATTCACTTTGGCGATCAATCTGCCGCCGAGGTCCTTGTTCTTGGCGATGCCGCTATCAATCACCGCGACGGTCAAGCCCTGACCCTGGAAGTAGGCGGGTCCCTCGTTCCACACGTCGCTCGCGCGGACGACTTGATTGAAGACGTTGCCCAGTTTGCTCGTGTTGATCGCTTCTTTCGGCAAGTTGGTGGGCGTGCTACCGCCGGTGGGATCGTTGCCCGGCGCGCTCGTCACGCGCAAGCCGATGGCATCGTAGCAGATCAAGTCGCTGCTACTGAGCTTGCTCTGGTCAATGAGCAATTCCAGGGTGTCAAAATCGGACCAGAGCCATGGGCTGCGGCTGCTGGTGATGTCGAAGTAAATCAGTGTGGTGTTGAGCGCGCCGAGGTAGGCGTCAAAAGCGTGATGGTTGAGCACGACCTCTTTGCCGGTTTTCCCTGCTACGAAGGGAGTGAATTTCGGATCGTCCCCCGCACTCAACAACTTCGGGGTGTAGGCGCGCAACGCGACTTCTACTTTGGTGATCGCGTTGCCGGGCGTTACTTCGGCGTCAAAACCGGTGAACGCGCCTTGAACGTTGCTGCCACAGGCGAATGTGCCGTTCGGTCCTAACGCGGAATCCACCAGCGCGCTCGCGGTGGGGAAGGTGTTGGTGACGCGGGCGCTGGGCAGGGTTGCCCAAGTCGTAAGGACCGTGGGTATCACGGCGGATTCGCGCACCGGCGCATCGAGCGAGACCCAGCGGACGCCGTTCGCCTGAGCCAGTTCGGCAAGCGCGCGCGCGGGTAGTTCGACGGCGAACGCGTTGATGATGCTCAAGTCTTTCGTGAGGGTGCCGCCCAGCCGCGCCGCCAAATCCTCGACGTTTGCGTCGCGCGTGGTCTTTTGTACGATCACGCCCACGGTGGTATCCGGGCGCTCCGCTGCCATCTGCAAAAGAATCGGTTGCACGTGGGGCGTCCGATTGGGCGCTGGCGCGGCGAAACTCAACACCAGCAAGAGTGCCAGGGACAACAGGGTGCCGCCAAGGTGGGAATCCCAATTGGTTGATTTTCTGATTTTGGAGTTCATCGGTACCTCCCGAAAATAAAAAACGCCCTGATCTGCCAAGGGCGGTAGGGCGGTGAGCGAACGATGGGAGAGAGAACTTTCTCTCTGCAGGTCCCCGGGCAGCGGCCCACTCATCAGCGCGCATAAGGTTGACTAGTTGTCCAAAACAGAACCCGACTCGCGTGAGTCGGGTTGCTGATCTTGGTCTAGTAGAGTCGGCAACCCGGCTGTCCTGGCCTTCCGAGGACCCGTGGCTTTGCGCCCCCACCTTTCGATGGGTTTGCTCTTATCGCTCAATATATGTTTCTTGGTCACAACTCTACACCCATCCATTCCAAAAGTCAATAGTACCGCAGAACCAGTCGTGGACGATGTGAGTTTCCTTTCCTTACGTCCGCAACTGTGGAAACAAAATCACTTCCCGGATGGACGCCTGGTCGGTCAAGAGCATCGTCATGCGATCAACGCCGACGCC
>DHFK01000035.1:0-338 GCA_002400365.1 Anaerolineales bacterium UBA4826
TTCAGGTTCGGCGAAGCCATAGCCTGCCCTGAGCCTGCCGAAGGGTCAATTTTCGCGCGCAGCGTGCGCGTGCCTTCCTCGAACTCGCCCGCGCGCATGCGCGCAAAGAGATCGAGGTTCTCTTCGACCGAACGATCGCGGTAGGGGCTTGCGCGCCCGGGCTTGGTCAGCGTGCCCCGATATTCCCGGATTTCATCGGCGCTGAGGTCGTCCACGTACGCCTTGCCCTTTTTGATCAACTCGATAGCCCACTGGTAGAGTTGCTCGAAATAGTCCGAGGCGAAATAGAGGTGCTCGCCCCAGTCGAATCCCAGCCAGCGAATATCCTGCTTGATCAT
>DHFK01000035.1:367-14235 GCA_002400365.1 Anaerolineales bacterium UBA4826
TTGGGTTCCGGCGGAAAACGCGTGACGACCCGACGATCAAATCTGCCGCTTGCCATGTCCTCCGCGACAAGGGTACGCACAAAATCGGGCGCTTTAGATTCGGTGATGCTCATAAGATCCGTCCAATCAATTCTGGTTTGGCGGCGTAGCTGCGTTGTGTACCTGTGGCATAGTATACGCAAGATGCTTGTAACGTCAATTCGTTGGGAAATTGGAGACCTGTCAGATTTTTTTCATTCTTGCCCGCGATTGAGCGACGGTTAGTTCTGTGGTATACTCTCGCCAGTCCATTTTTCCCAGGAGCAGTCCCACAATGGAACAATTCTCTGTACTATCTTCTCCGATGCAACCACACCTGCATAATTTGATCAAGAACTGTTCCTCGAGTTTGATCATCGCTTCGCCATATATCAAGAAATCAGCAGTTGATTGGCTAGTTGCAACTAAACCGCCATGTCTCAAAACGATCTCCATATTGACCAACCTTTCATTGCAGAACATCCTTTCCAAAAGTCTGGAAACAACGGCGCTCCACCAGATTCTCGAATCTTTTCCAATTGCCTCAATCGTGAGTCTGCAACACTTGCACGCGAAGGTTTTTGTAGCAGATGAGAAAGTCGCCCTCGTCACTTCGGCAAACTTCACAAACGGCGGTCTCTGGACAAACTATGAATATGGCATATTCATCAGGCAAAGAGCAGTTGTTGCGGACATTGTCAGAGATATGGCTTCATATAGCGCACTCGGTGGAATTGTATCTCCAGAACTGTTGCAGAGAATTGATGACGAGATCAGGAAATTGACCTCAATGCAGAAACAAACCGAATCAAATTCTGCGACAAGGGCACTTCGGCACCAAATACGCCAGTCGCAAACAGAGCTTCAGAACGTACTGCTGGCATACAGGCTTGCCAAAGGTCAAACAATCAATAGCCTTTTTTCCAATACAATTCTTTTGGTTCTTCAAAAACATCCAGAAGGTATTACAACACCGCAAATCCATGACGAAATCAAATCCATCCATCCAGACATCTGCGATGACTCAATTGATCGGGTGATTAATGGGCAACATTTCGGCAAGCAATGGAAGCACTACGTTAGGCGTGCACAGGAATCCCTGAAAGAGAAGGGGGTTGTCGCTAGTGAATCTGGTATCTGGAGGTTGAGAGAGCATGTCTAGTCACACATTTCCGCATCAGCTTGACCAAATCATTCGTCTAGTTGGAGAACACTTCACCTCTGATCCAGGCGGAGTATCACTGCTACCGACCCTAGCCACTTATTCTCTTTACCAATGTCTGGTTAAGGAAACCGCGCGACTCAAAAACAAGCAATTATCACTTGGTTTCATCACTTTCGAGTCGCCACAAGATTCTATCGAAGGCTTGGTAGTAATCGAAGACAATGGCAAGCCATTCGAGGTAATTGTGGTCAGAAATCGCAGGTCTATAACTGCCGAGGTTATCAACAGTACCTTCCGCAGATTTGGAAATGCGCAGACTGGGCGGTTTTGCTTTCTGACGACCGCCAAACCGTACGTGAGACTAAGCGAACAACAGAAAATTCGCGAACTGCTTCATCGCGTAGAAACCGAACAAAGCTGCGAAGTCATCATCGACGGAGTCTTGCATACGATAAAATGCTATTTGCGAATTCTCCATGACCCCAGCAGTTTCTGGCAAAAATACTCCGACAATCAAAAGCTTGTTTCGCTTGCAAAAACTGATCCGGGGAGAAAGCATCTCAAGAGATGGCAGTCCCTGCTCAAAAAGATGGCAACAAGGAACTGATTCGGCACAGTTGCCGAGAAACGCGAATCCCTGAAGGCCGTTCTAACCGTTGTGATCACTTCTCTTTTGAAGAAAATAGAAACTCCACAACAGGATGTTCGAGCGCACAAGGAAGAATTGCCGGGCGGATATTCAGGAAGGACGTACGATACAAAGTACGTGACCCCGTTTATGAAATCCAGGTTCCATAGACTTGCTATGAAAGAGAGCGGATGGCTAACCCGGTCAATTGAGCAGGCGCACGTATTTGATCGCCGCTTTCCCGGTAAGATCAGAGACGTTAAGGTCAAACAAGCGTTCCTGAGTATTCTGGACGATATCGAAGAACACGATGGTCAACCTGAAGAATACCTGACCGCACTGTTTGTGCTTCTTATTAACAAAACTGTAGACACAAGTTACTTGTCCAGTATTGCGGTTGGCTCTCGCGAGGCAACGATAAGCCGAATCATTGATGGGCTGGGAAAACATTTTCATGCCAAGTACAGTGCTGCAGGAGCATCACGGCTCCCAGTCATAGCAATCTATTCCGTCTATCAGTGTCTGATGGAGGAACATGCTCGCTATAGAGGGAAAAGGCTGTTACCCCTACGCGGTCATACGACATCCGATTATAGATCAAAGGGGATTGGCGACATAGAGGTTGTCGATGTAAACGGGGGATTCTTCGAAGGCGTCGAGATTAAGCACATGATTTCAATCACTCCGCAGTTGATTGAAGATGCTTTCGACAAGTTCAGAGGCAAGCCCGTCAAGCGGTATTATCTCTTGACCACCGCAGATCCTTGTATCGTCAGGGGAGAGCAAGACGCAGTTCGAAGAACCATTCAAAGGATCGAGCTCACTCACGGATGCGAGGTGATAGTTAACGGAATAATGCCTTCACTCAAGTATTATTTGCGCCTTGTAGACGACCCCGCCGTCTTTCTGAAACGTTATGCGGAGAATCTTGATCGGCAATTCAGTGAATCAGCAGACCTGAAAGAAGAACACATTGACAAATGGAAAACGTTGCGGGAGGCGGCGACAGATTGACTGAACGGCAAGACACACCTCCATCGGTGTGTCTTTTTCATAGTCGATTTGCTGACGTTCTTTGTCATTTATCTCCCCTTGTGCTATAATCCCCGACCGTGACTCTGGCTAGTCGTTCGACGCAACAAGTGATCCTCGCCGTCGGCGTTGGCATTCTGCTGGGCTGCGTGTGTGGCGCGGTCGTGATTGGCGCGATGGTCGCGCCCGACCTCGTGCGCGCCGCGCTCGCGCCTTCGCCCACGCCGACGTTCACCGCGACGCGCGTCATCTACCCGACGATCACGCTCGCGCCCACGGCGTCGCGCACGCCCACGTCCGCGCCGATTCCAACGGCGACGCCGATAACGCCGATCAGCGCGACCGAGACGATCACCCCGACGATCACGCGCCTGCCGTCGCCGACGCGCACCCCGCGCCCCATCGTTCAGCATTTTATGCTGGGACGCCCGGTGGCAACGAGCATCGCGCTGGCGAACCCGCTGACCAATCCCGACCCGGTTTATCTGTACGGCACGACGCGGCGCGGCGATCTGGACGTGCATCACGGCGAGGAATTCGAGAACCCGATGAATACGCCGCTCTACGCCGTCGCGGATGGAACTATCGTCACCGCCGGCAGCGACGCGCAGCCCATCTGCGGCGACGATGGCAAGACCGTCTGCGGCCGCGACCTCTCGCCCGACTATGGCGGGTACTATGGCAAACTGGTCGTGTTATTGCTCGAGCGCGCGTACAGCGGTCAGCGCGTCTTTGCGCTGTACGGACACATGGACAAGGTCGCCGTTTCGGTCGGCGACAAGGTGAAGCAGGGGGACCTGCTTGGCGAGATTGGGATGACCGGCGTCGCGTTGGGACCGCACGTTCATTTTGAAGTGCGCCTCGGCGTGAACGATTACGCGCACACGCGCAATCCGATTTTGTGGATGACGCCGCTGCCCGGGCGCGGCGCGCTCGCCGGTCGCCTGACCGATGCGAAAGGCGCGCTCGTGCGCGGCGCGCGCATCACCGTCTCCCGCGCCGACGACACGGGCAATCCACTGGCGACCGAAACGTACAGCCGCGACCGCTGGCCCCCCGTAAACTCCGACGACGACATGGGCGAGAATTTCGCAATGCCGGATTTGCTCGCCGGCGATTACATCGTGCGCGTGCAGGGACAGCAGTACGCCGCGCGCGTCACCGTCGAAGAGGGAAAACTTGCGTTCATCGAGTTGGGCCAGTGATTCAAAATTCTAAATTCGTAATTCAAAATCAAGATCGCTCCGGCGAATTTTGAATTTAGAATTTTGAATTACGATTTCAGTTAACCCATCAGCGAGAAACCATGTTAGACATTCGCGTTCGCTTTGCGCCCAGCCCGACCGGCGCGCCGCACGTCGGCAACATCCGCACCGCGCTATTCGACTATCTGTGGGCGCGGCATACCGGCGGCAAGTTTATCCTTCGCATCGAAGACACCGATCAGGCGCGCGAAGTCGAAAACGGCTTGGAACTGATTCTCGAATCGCTGCGTTATCTCGGCTTGCAATGGGATGAGGGCCCCGATGTCGGCGGCGCGTACGGACCGTATCGCCAATCTGAGCGATTGCCGCTTTACGCAGAGCACGCGCAGCAGTTGATCGCAAAAGGCGCGGCGTACTATTGCTACTGCACGCCCGAGCGCCTGGAGCAGATGCGCGAGGCGCAGCACGCGCGCGGCGAGTCCACGCGGTACGATTACCGCTGCCGCTACCTGTCGCCTGAAGAACGCGCCGCGCACGAACGCGCCGGCGATCCTAAGGTCGTGCGGCTGGCGGTGCCGCGCGAGGGCAAGACGACGCTGCGCGATTTCATTCACGGCGACCTGACGATTGCGAACGAAAACGTGGACGACCAGGTGCTGCTCAAGTCGGATAGCTTTCCGACGTATCATCTCGCCGTCGTGGTGGACGATCACCTAATGAAAATTTCGCACGTGATGCGCGGCGACGATTGGGTGCCATCGTTTCCCAAGCACGTGCTGGTGTACCAGGCGTTCGGCTGGGAAATTCCGCTGCACGGTCACGTCCCCATGGTCACCGGCGCGGACAAAAAGAAACTGGGGAAACGACACGGCTCGACGAGCGTGACCCAATTTCGTGACGACGGCTATTTGCCGGAGGCGATGCTGAATTTCCTCGTGCGGCTGGGTTGGTCGTACGACGACAAAACGGAATTGTTCACGCGCGAGCAACTGATCGAGTATTTCACGCTGGACAAGATCGAGCACGCGCCCGCGATCTTCGACTATGGCAAACTGGATTGGCTGAACGGCTACTACATTCGCCAACTCTCAGACGACGACCTTGCCGCGCGGATGCTGCCGTTCTTTGAGCGCGCGCGTCTCAAGGCGGACCGCGCGACGCTGCGCGCGCTCGCGCCGCTGCTCAAAGAGCGCATCAAGAAACTCACCGAAGCGGTCGCGTGGTCGGATTTCTTGTTCGTGGACGACGTGGAGTACGATCCGCGCTCGTTGATCGGCAAAGGCATGGACGCCGCGTCCGCGCTTGCCGCGCTGCGCGCGGCGCAGCACGTGCTGGAAAAATATCCGGCGTTCGACGACGAGCAGAAGATCGAAGCCGAGTTGCGCGCCGCGTCCGATCAACTGGGGCTCAAGCCCGCGCCATTCTTCGGGACGCTGCGCGTCGCGGTGACCGGCAAGACGGTCTCGCCGCCGCTGGCGGGCAGTCTGGGGCTCCTGGGACGCGAGAAAACACTGCGCCGCATCGCGCGCGCGGTGATGGTGTTGGAGAGCAAGCAGTCGGGCGACAGGGTGACAGGGTGATGGAGAACACGATTAAGGGATTCTAATTCTGGGTTAATCTCATTCTCAGATTGTTATGCGTACTGGTTATTGGCGCGCATCACGCCTCCTTCGACTCCGCTGCGCTCCGCTCAGGACGCATCACGTTTCACGTTTTACGACTTGACAATGTTAGATTAGCCACAGAGAGCACAGAGAACACAGAGGTTTTTCTCTGTGTCCTCTGTGACAAAGTAGCGAATTCAACATTGTCGAAACGATTTACGCAAAGGAGCAAATATGCCAGATGATGTATCACCTCGCGCGGCGACGATTCAGGTGCAGAACCTCACCAAAGTTTACGGCTATACCGAGGCGCTGCGCGATGTTTCGTTCGACGTGGGGAAAGGCGAAGTCCTAGGTTTCCTGGGACCCAACGGCGCCGGCAAGACGACGACGATGCGCATTCTCACCGGCTTTATGCCGCCGTCGTCCGGCACGGCGCGGGTTGCGGGCTATGACGTTTTTTACGACTCGATTGAGGTTCGCAAGCGCATCGGCTATCTGCCGGAGACCGTGCCGCTGTACACCGAAATGTCCGTGTGGGATTATCTCGATTTTGCCGCGCGCCTGCGCGGCGTCGCCCAACGCGATCAAGCCATCGAACGCGCGATGGAGATGACGAACATTGGCGACAAGGCGGACACGCTGATCGGCAAGTTATCGAAAGGGTACCGGCAGCGCGTCGGCATCGCGCAGGCAGTGGTGCACAACCCCGAAGTGTTGATTCTCGACGAGCCGACCATCGGGCTGGACCCCAAGCAGATCATCGAAATCCGCAATCTCATCAAATCGCTTGCCGGCGATCACACGGTCATCCTCAGCACGCACATCCTGCCGGAGGTGAGCCAGATCTGCTCGCGCGTGCTCATCATCAACGAAGGCAAAATCGTCGCGGAGGATACGCCGGCGCGGTTGGCGGCGCGCGTGCGCGGCGCGGAGCACGTTTATCTCCAAGTAGCCAAGCCCGCGCCGGAAATTCCGGCGGAGATCGAAAAGGTCCAGGGCGTCCTGGGCGTCCAGGCGAAGGACGCGGCGGCGGGTGTGTACGAAATCGAAACGACGCCCAACACCGATCGCCGCGCCGATATCGCCGCGCTGGCGGTGCAGCGCGGCTGGGGCTTGCTCGAATTGCGCCCGGTGAGTTTGTCGTTGGAAGAAGTGTTCCTGAAACTGACGACGACAGAAGAGGAGGCGGCGTAACATGACGAACGTTTGGACCATCACCTGGCGCGAGCTCAAAGCGTACTTTGTCTCGCCGCTGGCGTACATTTTGAGCGCGGCATTCCTCGCGCTGTCGGGCGTCTTTTTCGCGTTCGACATCACCTACGGTCGCCAGGCGTCTATGCAAAACAGTCTGGTCACGGTCATCTTCATCTTTTTGATCCTCGCGCCCGCGCTGACGATGCGCCTGCTCGCGGAAGAACAGCGCATGGGCACGCTCGAACTCTTGCTGACTTCACCGCTGCACGATTGGCAAGTCGTCGTCGGCAAATTCCTGGGCAGTTTCATCCTATTCGCCGTAATGCTGGTCGCGCCAATGTTGTACTATGTCCTGATCCTCACGGTCTTTGGTCCTCCCGACTATGGCCCGTTGGCGACCGGCTATCTCGGGCTGTTGCTCCTGGGCGCGAGTTTCCTCTCCATCGGCGTGTTCGCGTCTTCGCTGACGCAGAACCAGGTCATCGCGTTCTTTGTCGGCGAAGTGGTCGCGATCATCATGTGGGTGGCCGATGCGTTCGGCGGACTCTTGGGGTCGGGCGCGGCGGCGGATGCGCTGAACTATCTGGTGATCACGCGGCACTATCGCGACTTGATGCGCGGCGTCGTGGATACGACGGATGTAGTTTACGCGCTGAGCGTGATTGCGGTATCGTTGTTCTTGGCGACCCAGGTGCTGCAGACGAGGAGGTGGCGATGATCCGCGAAAAATTGCAGGGATGGGCTGACTATTTCGGCGCGGTCGCGCTCGCGCTGTGGGTCGCCACGGCGATCCTGTACATGCTCAAGAACCAGTCGAACGAGACCTTGCTCGCGCTGGCGGGCGTCGGCGTGCTCTTTTTCGCGCTGTTCCTGTTCTTCAAATTCACGGCGGTTCGCTCGGCGATGACGAGCCGCGCCGCGCGCTATGGCTCGAACGCGCTGCTCATCAGCGTCGCCTTTATCGGCAGCGTGGCGCTCTTGAACTTTATGGGCACGCGCTATCACTATCGCTTCGATACGACCGAGAACCAGAACTTTACGCTGTCGCCCTTGACGATCCAGGTGCTGCGCGGTTTGAAAGAGCCGGTGCGCGCGGTGGCGTTTTATACGGCGATGAGCGATCCCCAAGCGCGGCAAGACATCGAAGGACGCCTGCGCGAGTACGCGCAGGTGAGCGACAAGTTCACGTACAAATTCATTGACCCGCAAGCCGAGCCGCAGATCGCCATGGATTATAAAGTCCAATTCGATCAGACGATTGTCTTTGAGCGCGGCAAGCGGCGCGAGAATGTTTTCCAGACCGACGAGCAGAGTTTGACGAACGCGCTCAACAAAGTGTCGCAGGATACTCAGCCGACCATCTACTTTACGACCGGGCATGGCGAGCACAGCCCGGAGGATTCGAGCCAGAATGGGTTTAGCATGTTGAAAGACCCGCTCGAGCAAGATAACTATAAGGTGCAGGTGCTCGATCTGAAAACGGTGACCGACACGCTGCCGGCGGACCTCAACGTGCTCGTCATCGCGGGACCGCGCCAGCCGTTCGACACGCAAGAAGTGCAGCGCGTCAGAGACTATGTGAGCCAGGGCGGGCGCGTGTTCGTCATGCTCGATGCGCTGACCGAGAGCGGGCTGGAAGGTTTTCTCAAGGAACTGGGCGTCACCGCGCGCAACGATCTGGTCATTGACCCGCGCTTTGGGCTCTTTGGGCAGGCGCAGGTCCCGGTCATCAACAGTTATCGCAGTCACGCGGTGACCCAAGACCTGACCGGGCAAAGCACGTTCTTCCCGCTCTCCCGCTCGCTGACGTCCGATCCCGCCGCGTCGTCAATCACGTACACGCTGACCGCGCTCTTTACGACGAGCGATTTGTCCTGGGGCGAGACCGACGCGGATTCGATCAAGAACCAGAGCGCCAAGTTCGACGAGAGCAAGGACGCCAAGGGCCCGCTCAATCTTGCGTACGCGGTGGAAAGCAAAGGCGACAAGCCCGCGCGCATCGTCGTCCTCGGCAACTCGACCTTCATCTCGAACGGCACGTTACAAGCGCGCGTGCAGACCTCGTCGGGCCAGGCGGTTCCGATCCAGTCCGGCAACGGCATCCTGTTCGTCAACGCGATCCATTGGCTTGCCGGGCAGGAGAATCTGATCGCGATTCCGCCCAAAGCCGCGTCGCAACATTCGATCTACTTGACGGGGGAGCAATCGAATTTCGTTTTGTTCTCCAGTTTCCTGCTGTTGCCCGGCGTCATCCTGATCATCGGCGCGCTGGTGTGGTGGAGGAGGCGATAGTCCCTTGAAACCGCGCACAACGTTGATCGTCGTCGCGCTCTTTGCGCTCTTGGCGGGGTACGTTTACTTGTTCGAACTGAACAAGACGCCCGAGCAACTCAGCGCGCAATTGGGCACGCCGACCGCCAAACCGCCGCAGTACGTTCTGCAATTGAACGCCCGCAACGTGACAAGTCTCGAAGTGGCTGACCTGCGCGCGCCGCGCGAAGTTAAATTGACGCGCGCCGGGGATGCGTGGCAGGTGAACCAGCCGACGGAGAAAGCCGCAGACGACGGCGTGGTCGAATCCACGCTCGGGTCGCTGGCCAATCTGAGCGCGGCGCGGGTGTTGACGAACGTCGTTGATCTCGCGCCCTTTGGGCTTGTGACGCCAACGCTGGAAGCGCGCGTCATCATGAGCGACAGCCAGCAGTACGCGCTCACGCTCGGCAACAAATCGCCGGACAATCGCTACTACTATGCTGTTTACACCGGCGACAAAGCGCGTGTGTTCCTCGTTGACACGACGGTCGTCGAAACGCTGAAAGGATGGCTCGACACACCGCCGTACCAACCAATCCCGACGCCCACGCTGGAAGCCACGCCGACGCCCACAGCAACTCCCGAGCCAGCGGCGACGGGCACGCCAACTCTCTTACCGACCGCCGCGCCGCCGAACATCGCGCCGACGATTCCGGCGACGCCGACGCCGTAGTGGGCAATGTATCCTACCGAACGTACACAGAACGCCCCGCTTCTTGATTAGAGAAGCGGGGCGTGTTTGTTATGGTCGCGCGTTGTTCCTCTACGGAATACACAGCCATTGTCCGGCGCGAATCCAATTGGGGTTTGGCAGATGGTTGGCGGCGGCGAGCGTCCACACCGTCGTGCGGTAACGCCAGGCAATGGACGAAAGCGTATCGCCGTAGCGCACGAGATACGTCGCCCGGCACACCGGCGGTGGAGGAGGGGGCACTCCATCAAACTGTCGCTGACAGATCGGACCCGATCCGCTCTGCCACGGCACATTCGGAATCGCCAATTTCTGACCCACCGTCAAATAGTACGGATAGACAAGCCCGTTCTCATTCGCGATCGCCCAGGGCGAGACCCCGTAGGCGCGCGCAATACAGTACAAGCCGTCGCCCGCGCGCACATAGTGATAGCCGAGGATGTCCGGCGCAGGCGCGCAGGTGATCTGCGCGTCGAGCCATACCTTGAGCAACGCTTGCCCATCCCGATCCGTCAACACCACGCGGTCAAAATGCAAAGACGACGAACCGCTTTGCAAGCACTTGAGAGTGAATTGCAAGGCGTCGCCGCCGCCTCCCGCGGGGTCGGTCGGCGCTTGCTGCGAGACGATGTACTCGATTGCACCGCCGCCGCAGGAATTCTTCGCCACGATGTCCGGTTTGGGAATGATCCCCGGGGCAGCGTTGACACATTCGACGATTGCCGGGTCGTAGGTTAGTTTCAAGTCAGCGCCCCACAAATATGCGGCGTTGTCAATCCTCACCTTTGCGATGCCGACGCTGTTCACGCGCAACGTGAATGCGGAAGGCAGGACTCGAACTATCGCGACCACCGGCGTTCGCGATGGCGTGGGCGTACCCGACGCGGCAGCCGTCGGAGTTGCCGTGACGGACGACCACGGTACTGCCGTCGCTGTGGCTGTCGGTGTCGCGGAGAGTGGCGGTTGGATCGTCGGCGTCGCGGAGACTGACGGTTGAGGCGTCATCGTTCGCGTGGGCGTCGGTTGTATCGGCGTCGGGGTGGTGGAAGATGTGGCGGTGGCTGTCGCGGTGGTGGACGGCGAAGGTGTGCGTGTTGGGGTAACCGGCTGTGCGATTGTGATGGAGCCATTCTGAGACGTTGAGGGGATTTGACCACCAGAGTTGTTTGCCAAGACCGCCGACGAAAAATTGAGCGGCGACGTTCCCGCCGCCTTGCCGGTGAGTGTAATCTGGAGCAGAACACCACTGCCATTGACCGGCTGATGCGGCGGCATTTGCGCAATCGCGTAATCTATCTTGCCGCCAGCAAAATTGCTCTGCGCCACAAAATCTGGCGACGGAAAACCACCGGCATCAATCTTTTGCACTTGGATCAGAGTGGAATCAAAAGTGAGATGAACTTCGGCGCCGGCGAGATTACTCACGTTTTCGATCCGCACATTCACGATTGTCGTTGCATTGATGGCGATGGTGCTGCTGGAGGGATCCAGTCTGATGATTGTTCCGCCCTGGGCGTGGATTGGCGTACCAGTTGAAAGGAAAAGTAGGCATGTCGCGACCAGTCCAATTGCAATTGTCCTGTGCGGTCGAAAGGTCACTCGGAATAGGATTGGGGAAAGACCATTGAACTGGCTAGGCACTCGTTTCTCCTTCCCTCGCTCCGCGCACGATTACGGGGTACAGATGATTTGCGAATTGGCTACAGTGCGCGGCAGATTCTGCCCGTCACGATCTACAATCTTCAGATGGTCAACGCGCAAGGGCGAGACGCCGGCTTTCAAGCACTTGAAAGTTATGCGTACGATTTCACCGCTGCCGTTTGCCGGTGCGCGCGGGGCAATTTGCGTGACAATATACTCCGCCGAGCCATTCGCGCACACGTTCTTCGCGGAAATATCCGGAGCAGGCATTGTGCCTGCTTCCGGCTGAGCACATTCCACGATGCTTGGAGTGTAGTTCAATTTCAAATCCAAGCCCCATAGATTCACCGCGTCCTCAATCCGCACGCTCACCGTAGTCGTAATGGCAACCGCAATCGAAGGCAAGGCGGGTAAAACTTGTANNGTCTTGAGCGCCGCCGCACGCCGTGATTGCAAATGTAACGATTGCCCCCGCGCATAACAATGACCGCGCGCGTGTCACGATGCGATCCTCTTCTTGCATCAGCAACTGTTTCAAAGAGATCATAGAATTCGCCAAGAAGGCATTTTTACTTGCAGCCCGGGATCACGAGTCGTTGTCCGGCAAAGATCCAGTTTGTGCTGAGCAGTCCATTCGCACTCGCGATACTCGCCGCATCAACGCCGAATCGTGCGGCGATCATATTCAGCGTGTCACCATAGTTGACCACGTAGGAGCAACTGAGTCCCGGAGGCACAGGAGTCGGCGTTGGGGAAATAGTCGTCGGGCTAGGATTGTAGGAAGAGCCGCCATAACAGTTATATCCGTCATACGGAATGACAAGCACTTGCCCTACATAGATCAAGTTGGGATTTCGGATCCCGTTCGCGCACGCGAGCGCCCACATACTGACTCCGTACATTGCAGCAATGCCCGAAAGCGTTTCGCCTTTGGAAACAACATGATATCTAGGTCTGATGACTTTCGTGGCAACGAAATCCAGTATCCTCAATTCGTAACCACTACCGTGCCGCCAGGAAAATTGTCTCGGCCTAAAGGTATAGCCGGCTAATTCTGCCCCCACCGTTTCCCATGCATCGCCCTGGATAGGAATGAAATCGAACTTGTAATTGCCGTCTTTGTCGGTCATGACAGTTGGGTCCGGAAAAGACTGAACTTTGGCAGTGATCTTCACGCCTGCAAGTCCAACGCCGTTCAATCGCACGGTGCCTCGAAGGTCCAGCCCGGGCTTCATCGTGACGGTAAAGGTCGTTGACATGGGTAAAGTCGGGCGATTGGCGTTTAGTTGCAATGTATATGTGTATATGCCAGCACACGCATTGGCATATATGCTGCGCGCGATCCTTTTGGTGGTGCTCCCAGGCGCGAACGCTATGTTTTCTGCAAACGTCCAAATAGAACCGCATGGTCCCCAGGCAGACCAATTCAGAGAAGCAGTTTGCGCAAGCGCAGAGGTGTTGGAGATCAGACCCACGTAGACGATGTCGTCTCCGGGATTGAACGTGGGCTTGCGATTTCCAATTCCATCTTCTGTCCAAACGGCAGTAACTGATATTCCACCCGATGTGTTCGTCGCTGTCGGTGTTGGAGTGTGTGTTGGCGTGCTAGTTGGCGTTGGCGTCTCCGTCGGCGTGACCGTCGTTGTTGGTGTCGGAGTGCTCGTCGGCGTGACCGTTGGCGTCGGCGTGCTGGTTGGCGTCGCTGTCGGCGTTGGTGTTGGTGTTGGCGTTGGCGTTGGTGTATCACACCAGATGGGCTTGTTGTTTACATCATACAAACATGCTCGATCAATTCTCACCGGGGGCGAATTCAGAATTGGTTGCAGCGCTTTGAATATCATCTTGGCGGCGATTCCAGAGCGGCTGACGGGCAGATCCGGAAACGTTTGTGTGGCTTGGTACAGGATCTCGCCGTTCTGAGCTCGATTCCTGTATTGCGGATCTCCTGGCGGATTGGGTTTAGGAAATGTGCCTGGTTGGATTTGGATGCCATCCCTGTAAGGATCAGCATCTATCACTTCCAGGTATGCCGGGTCATAGGTCAGGCGAAAGTCCACGCCATTCAATCCAACGACATCGTTCACCCACAATTCCAGAGTGAACAAATCTCCAGGGTTTGCCGTAACAGTGGGTGGCGCCAAGCCCACACTCGGTCCTTGCGCGGCTAATGGCGCGGGAGTAGCCAGCATCATCGCGGCGATGATGCACAATGCCACGGCAGCGACCATCCCGCCGCAAAGTTTCGATTGGTTCATTGCCTTTTTCCCTCGTTTGGTTGAACAGGCGGGGTCAGAGACCCTTCGGGTTTTTGGAAACCCGAAGGGTCTCAGCCCCCGCCTGTTCAACCAAACGTGGGAAAAAGGCAATGAACCAA
>DHFK01000102.1:0-44500 GCA_002400365.1 Anaerolineales bacterium UBA4826
TTCGTTATGCTCGCCGATACGCGGGGCGCGGCGGTGAATCGTCTGACTGTTGCGAGAGAATTTCGCGAACAGACCCGGATAGATGAGCGTCGCACCCAATTCCGGGTGCTCGACCGTCTGCCAGAACTCGCGCGCGACCAGTTGCGGATCCGCGCTAATATCGCGCGCGTTGTTCACTGGATAGCCGAGGATTTCGCGCTTGACCGCTTCATCGGCAAACTCGGCTTTGGTGCGCTTGGATAGAAACTCCCCAAAGGGTCCTTCAATTGCGTCAATCTCTTCCTGGGTGCTTGTCGCAATGTTGAATTTGCCCCAATCCTTTTGCTTTAACCAGTCGGGCGCGACGCCTTCCTCAGCCATCCACGCGACCATCGCTTCATTCGAACGCTTGCCGGCTTCGCCGCCATAGAGAATGAAATTGATGTGTCCATCTTGGCACGGATAGAGCGCACGCATCCGCGCGCCGGTCACACTGCGCCCGACGATTTGGGTGCCCGCGCGCAACAGGCCCTCACGATTCAAACTCCAAAACGCCGGCGCGTTCGCGAGCGCCCACAGCAAACTCGCTTGCATCGAAATATCCACGTGCTGCCCGCGCCCGGTCCTCTGGCGATAATAGTGGGCGATGAGCGTGCCGGCGGCGGCGTACATGCCGGTCCACATCGGCGCGTGCGGCAGCGACACGCGCAGCGGCGGCTTGCCCGGCTCTCCGACGAGCCACATGAATCCGCTCATCGCGTTCGCGATCAAATCCGAACCGCGATATTGCGCGTACGGTCCCGTCTGCCCGAACGGCGTGATCGAAGTCAAGACCAGGCGCGGATTGATTTCGCGCAATTTGCCGTAACCGATCCCGCGCGTATCGAGACAGCCCGGCGCGTACGATTCGATCACGAAATCGGCTTTGTGTGCCAGGCGGCGAAACAGATTCTGCCCGGCTGCCGATTCCAAGTCGAGCGTGATGCCGCGCTTGTTCGCGTTGTACGCAAACCACGGCAGACTCTTTTCAGGATCCGGCTCATCGTGATAGAAAGGGCCCTTGTGCCGCGCCGGATCGCCGCCGGGTGGCTCGATCTTGACGACATCCGCGCCGAGATCACCCAGGATGCGACCGCACAACCAGCCGTTTTCCTGTGTCAAGTCCAGGACGCGATAGGGAGAAAGCAATCCGTCAGTAGGCATACAGGATTCCTAGAACCGTGTTGCGTGGTGCGTGTTCCGTTTGTAACTGACGGAACACGCAATACGCACCACGTTTCTACCTTCCTGTCCGCGCTAGCACTTCGCCCCACGTGCCCTTCATCAATTGCTTTGCGCGCGCGATCTCGTCCGGCTTGAAAAACCTTTCAAGACTCACGCGATCCACCGGGTAGACCGGACGGTGAAAGTCTTGCTCGTAGCCGAACGGCACCGTCGCGTCAATGCCCATGCCCCCCTCGAACTTTGTATTCGACGCGGTCCATTGTTTCTGTCCCGCGGTCATGCGCTCTTGCGGCATAAAGGTTTGTCCTCTGCCGCCGGGCAGCGGATTCAAAATATCGGTGTGCGGGTTGACGCGCGTCGTCAGCGCCCAAATGATGTCGTCCATCGAGTAGATATCAATGTCAGTGTCAACGGCGATCGCGAGGCGCATGCCCTGGCTGCACGAGAGAATCGCGGCGAGGAAATTGCGCTGCCAACCCTCTTCGATTTGATTGCGCTTTTTCACCTGGATGATGCAGCCGCCCCAGTCCGTCATCGGGTAGGGGATGTTCACGTCCTGGATGATGCCGGGCTGCAGGCGTTCGCAGAGTTCGTAAATCGCGGACTCGCGCACGGTCGTGTCAATGTTCTGGCAGTCCGCCATGTGCACGCCGAGCGGGAAAATAATCGGCTTGCCGGCGCGCTTGCGCATGGTGATGCCGGTGACGTGGAACGTCGGCGCTTTGTACGCCTTGCCCATATAGCCCGCCCATTCCGGGTGGAAAAAGTACTTGCCCTGCGTATCGTGCTCTTCCGCCTCGCGCGTCTCGTAGCGCTTGTCGCGCGGATGGATTTCGCCTTCGAGCACCAACTCGCAGTCGGCGACCGCCCACGCGTCTTGCGTGCGCGCTTTGACCAGACGAACCGGATAGCCCTGCACCGCGCCCGCCGCGCCAAGTTCGTCCGCGCCGCGCGGCAAGACCACGTAATCGAACCCGCCGCCGGCGATCAGCACGCACGCGGGCGGCAAGCCGAAGCACATCGTGAGCGGAATCGGTTTCTCGTCGTGATAATGCTCGCTGATGATTTGCCACATGTGCGCGCCGGGCGCGGATTGAAACGTCGCGACATTGCCCCAGCGCGCCGCCATGCGATTGTAGCCGATGTGCGAGCCGCCCCAGAAATATGGACCGACGACGACGCTGTTACCGCTGCCGATCGTGAACTCGGTCTCGAGCGCGGTGTGGCGAATGGCGAGCACATGCTTGTTGATGTTGAGGTCGTCGGTGATGACCTCTTCCTGACAGGGCGCTTCGTGCTGAGGAATTTCAACCGGGGGAATCGGATGCGTGAGCGCGTGCGCGAGCAGGCGCGTGCGCGATTTCGCGTCGGGCCAGCCGAACATGTCGTTCACTACATCCATATTGGAAAACAAGTTCGTAATGGCGCGCAGGTGCGGATAGCCCTTGACGTTGTTGAACAAGATGGGCAGCGCGCCGTCCATCAGTTTCTGGACGCCGGTGATTTCCAGATCGGGATTGACCTCGACATTCGTCTCGACCAGATATCCCTTTACCCGGAACCAGTCAATCGTCGAACGGAGGCTGCTGATGTCTTTTGGGATTTGTGGAGCCATGGGGATTCCTCCTTGGAATGGTCTAGCAGTCTGTCGGAGAGCCGGATCAGAAACCCGTTTTCTGGTTAGCAAGTCAAAGAACGACGCAGAAACAGTCGAGAAAACGCGCGGAGCGTCTCCGACTCCTGGGAATGATCTATGTGGCGATTTTCTCGACGCGTTTCTCAAAGTACATGAGGTGTTCGCGCATCACTTGCGCGGCTTGCGCGGCGTCGTGAGCCACGACCGCGTCCAATAGTTTCTGATGATCTTCGATGGCGCGTTGAGCCATGCCATCATCGGGCAGCAGTTTCTCGAGGGTATCGTAGAACGGGGTGCGCAGAGAGTTGACGGTAAACAGCAAGACCTGATTCTTCGCCGCGCGCGCCAGCGCGGCGTGAAAATCAACGCTGTGACGCGTAAAGTTCGGATCGCCCGTCGCGCGCCCGGCGCGCGCGGCGGCGATCGCTTGTTGCATCGCATCCAGGTCTTCGGCGGTCGCGCGTTCAGCCGCCAGCGTGACGATGCTCGTCTCGATGATGAGGCGCGCTTCGACCAACTCTTTGGTGGACAGTCCCTGCAAGCGCAGCATGTCGGTGAGCATCGCGCTGACCGGTCGCGCGCTGGGGTTGGCGACAAACGCGCCGCCGCCTGCGCCGACTTTGATTGTGATGAGACCTTGGGATTCCAGAACGCGCAATGCGTCGCGAACGGTGACACGGCTGAGTCCGAATTGCTCAGCCAATTCTTTTTCCGAGGGGAGGCGATCGCCGGGGGCTAACTTGCCAGCAAAGATATTCGAGCGGATTTGCTGGACGATATCTTCAGAGGCGCGCGAGACGCGGACGGTACGGAAGAGTTGAACTACATTGTTCTCGGACATTAGCCACCAGGGGTAAGATGGTATAAATATATGACAAATATACCATAACATCCCTGGTGACGATGGTATCAAGTTCGGCTACTTTTGGGTCTTTCGCTTGTCTTTCTAGCGGTCACGCGATAGAACGGGATCTCCATGCCGCCCACTTGAAGCATTTTCTTCCGCAAGTCGGATGCTTGCCGAATGAAAGCCGCTCGGAAATTCTCGTTTGGCAGTTCTGGCAAGAGAGATTCTAATCGTCTTTGGAAGAAATCTAACGCTTCAACTTCCCGATAGAATTCTGCATGTGTCGTTCGTTGAATGTCTGTGAACCCGACAAGTTGGCACAGGTCTTGTAGAATGTCGGGAGCAAGTTCGTTGAACGGCAACTTACGTGCGAGCAACAGCGCTGATTTCAGAATCGCCCATTTCTCCGCCCAGATTTCTTGCGCGGGCGTATCTCGCTTGGTAATGGGAAATTCCTCTTCTATCAGCACAAGTCCGTTCAACCTCTAAAACAGTTTTGCCTGCCAGTTTTTCTGGTGCAATGTTCACACTACACCCTCAATGTTCACTGGGAAATCACCTTCGACTGCAAGCGCACTACGGGGAACAAGGGGTGCTACCCCTTACCTTGATCCTTCAATGTCGCCAAAACGCGCCAGGGCGTCAGCGGAAATGCGTCGAACCAAACGCCGGTCGCATCGTGGACCGCCGCGACAATTGCCGGCGCGAGCGGAATGAACGGCATCTCCGCCATGCCGCGCGCGCCCCAGGGACCATTCTCGTCGGCATACTCCAGAATGACCGAATCAACGCGCTCGGGTACGTCGAGCACGCCGGGAATGAGATAGGTGCTTAGCGATGGCGTGAGGACGATGCCATCTTTCGTCTGCCAGTTTTCGTGGATCGTCCAACCCTGCGCTTGCGCGATCGCGCCTTCGATTTGTCCTTCAATCAATCGGCGATTGATCGCCGCGCCGACATCATCCGCGCACGTCACGCGCACGACGCGCACCTGCCCGGTCTCGACATCTACTTCTGCTTCCACCGCTTCCGCGACGTAGCCGTACGCCAAGTTCGGTTTTGACTTACCGGTTTCGGGGTCAGGAACCTCCGTCGGCGGCGCGACGTAGCGATAGGTCGCGATCGCCGGGCGATCTTCGTTCCGCCATTTTTCGAGCGCCGCCGCGCACGCGCCCTTGATCGAGTTGCCGCTCATCCAGGTCATGCGCGAGGCGGACGCACTGCCCGAATTTTCGGTCGTCGCGGTATCAGACACGATCAGCGCGATGCTTTCGACCGGCACCTTGAGCGCGTGCGCCGCCATTTGCGCCATCACCGTATGCGCGCCTTGCCCGACGTCTGCGCCGGCGTGCCGCACGATCACTTTTTCGATTGTCGCGCCGCCGTGCAGTTCGACGGTCGCCCACGCGCCCTCTGGCGCGCCGAATGAAAAGCCGATGTTTTTNNCCCGGCAGCGGCGTTTGCATGGACAGCAGCCCACCTTCGCGCAGGACATTCTTCAGGCGCAACTCGACTGGGTCCATGCCGAGTTTCTCCGCGAGTTTGTTCATCTGCGTCTCGGCGGCGAAATGACCCTGCGGCGCGCCGAACCCGCGAAACGCGCCGCTCGGCACGTTGTTCGTCGCGATCGCGTACGCATCTACTTGGACATTTGGAATGTCATAAGAACCGGTGCAGTTGAGCGCGGCATTCCCCAAGACTTTGGTCGAGGTGTACGCGTACGGGCCCGCGTCCGCGATAATCTCCACCTCAGCCGCGACGACTTGCCCATCGCGTCGAGCGCCCCACTTGGCTTGAATCCACATTGGGTGGCGCTTGTGATGTCCGAGCATGGATTCCTCGCGCGACCAAATGATCTTGACCGGGCGCTTGAGCGTCCACGCCGCGAGCGCGAGGATGATTTGGATGCTAATGTCCTCGCGTCCGCCGAACGCGCCGCCGATCGCCGGATAGACCACGCGAATCTGCTCTTCCGGGAGATCGAGCGCGTGGGCAATCTGTGTGCGGTCTTCGTGCGCCCATTGTCCCGCTACCGCTACCGTCACGCGTCCCGCGTCGTCAATATAGCCCAGTCCGGCTTCGGGCTGCAGGTACGCGTGCTCTTGCGCCGGCGTATGGTATGTGCTTGCCACGATGACGTCCGCCTCGTCGAACCCGCGACTGGTGTCGCCCTTGCGAATCGGCATGTGCTTGATCACGTTGCGCTTGTAGTTTGGGTGGATTTGGAACGCACCCTCGCGCAACGCATCGTGCGGATCGGCGACGACGGGCAAGTCTTCGTATTCCACGGCGATCAGATCGCGCGCGTGTTCCGCTTGTTTCTCGGTCTCGGCAACGACCAGCGCGATTTTTTCGCCAACCCAGCGGACGATGTCATCTGCCAGGACGGGCGCATCGAAAAAGATCAAGCCGAATTCATTGCGCGGCACGTCGCGCGCGGTCAAGATCCGCACCACGCCAGGCGCGCGCGCGGCTTGCGCCACGTCGAGCGATTTGATGCGGGCGTGCGCGCGGCGCGCGAACAATACCTTCATCCACAATTGACCCGGCAAATTGAGATCGCCCGGAAAAGTTGCCTTGCCGGTCACTTTGTCTATGGCGTCAACGCGGTAGATGGATGCGCCGAGATCTGTCATGGCTTGTTTCTCCCTACTCACGCCAATTCATCCTCAGAGACGATCACGCCGTCCACGTCGGCGTACAGGTAATGCCCCGGCGTGAAAGTTACGCCGGCGAACTTGACCGGCAGATCGCGCTGGCCTGCGCCGCGCTTGGCGGGTCTCAGGGGGTTTGTGCCGAGCGCTTTGACGGCGACCTGGACTTGCGCGAGTTCGTCCGAATCGCGAACGCACCCGTACACGAGAATGCCTGCCCAGCCGTTCTTGTGAGCCATTTCGGCAAGCCCGCCTCCGACCACGGCGCAGCGCAGTGAGCCGCCGCCATCTACGACCAGCACGCGACCTGCGCCCGGCTCTTGGAGGGCTTGATGAACCAGGATGTTGTCTTCGTGCACCTTGACGGTGGCAATCTTGCCGCCGAATGTTCGCGCGCCGCCATAGTCGTTAAAGATCGGTTCAGCCACTTGGATACGCGATGCGTACTGATCGCAGAGATCGGTTGTCTTGATGCTCATTCATGCCTCCGGGGTGATATGTGCGGTTTGTCGCCGCGCCGTTGCTGTGCTACAATGCTGCCGGAGCATTGTCGGTTGCTTGGTCTTCCGCCAGCGCCTGGCGCGCTGCTTGCTCGCGTGCTTTCGGCACGAGCACTTTGACGTTGCCCAAGCCGTTCACTGTGATTCCAAAGACAGGTCCCAGACTTTCGTACTTGAGCAATGCCGGAATGCCGACGCTTGCCAACTTGCCTTTGATCACTTGTGCGACGAGCATGCCCTGCACTTGGCAAACGACGACGAGTTCATCGTTCGAGCCGGTTTGCTCACGCGTTGTCATTGGGCGTCTCCTTTTCTGCTGACTGGTTCTTTGTCAGCGCACGCGCGAATAGCAGGAACCCGGTGTGCGCGACCATCCGATCTTCCGGACGCAAGCGTTCGGCGTTTGGCTTGAAATGCCGCATGAGAATTTCGACGACCTCGACATCCGCCCAGCCGCCGATCCGCTCCATTTCCTGGAGGGTATCGCTGAGCTGATTCGTCGTCGGCACGAGCGAGCCAAAAAAGCCGCCGCCTTTGAGCGCGGCGCGCGCCTGCGCCAAAAAGAGCCANNACGTCGAGCGCGCCGGCGCGTTCCAGGTTCTGGCGCGCGAGCGCGAGCATGTCGTCGCGTTCTTCGTACGAATAGACGCGACCATCGGGGCACACCAAGCGCGCGAGCGCCAGCGTCAACCCGCCGCTGCCGGTGCCCGCTTCGATCACGCGCGTCCCCGGCACGATGTTCATTCGCAAGACGATGTAGCCGACTTCTTTCGGATAGATGATCTGCGACGCGCGTTTGATGCGCATCACCAAGTCGTACGTCGAGGGCTGGAGCAGCGCGTACGCGTGACCGAGTTGCGTTTTGACCGCACTGCCAAAGGGCTGGCCGATGATCGCGTCGTGCGCGATAAAGCCGTGATGGGTATGCAGTTGCTGCCCCGGGAGCAGCCGAATGAGCATGCGCTTGTCGTCAGGACCGATGAGCAGGACGTACGCGTTGGCTTGGGCGGTGTTCATAGCCGAGATTATAACGCCGACGACGCATTAAGACAAACGGCGACTGTTCAACTGTTCAACGGGTGTGCGTCCCGTTCTTGGTACCGAACGGCGCCAAATGAAATTCGGCGTCTCAACGAGGTGAAAATCGGTTGGAACCGATCGGTGCCAACTCGATTTCATCGAGTTTACACCTCATTGAGCCGTCGTTTCCCTGGCACTGCCCACCAGGGCAGGTGTGAAACGACGGCAGGCAATTCCCTACGGGATGCTTCGCAATCGCAAGGCTGGCTGAAAGGCTCGATTTGCGACTTGGCTGGCTGTTACTCTGTTCCTATTGTCGGGTTTCTGGACTTGACGTATAATAACACAGGGGAGGGTAAAATGACTCAAACAATGCCCGGTGACGAACTGATCCGACTGGCAGATTTAGAGTGGTTGGATCTGTCCGATCTCATTCGCATGGATGACGATTGGCGTCGCACACTGGTCTTGGTGTCGCGTCTGCACTTGGCAATCACCTGGCTGCTCGCGATCGTCGTTCTCGCGTACAGTCTGTTCGCGCGTCCTGCCGCGGCTTTAGAGATGGCGGCGATAGTGGGAGTCGTCCTGTGCGCTGGAGGGATGAGTTTTCTGATTCTTTCCGCCCGGGAGAATGAAGCGCGCTTGAGGCAGACGCTGCGTCCGGTCGTCTTCTTGAGCATCGTCGCCGTCAGTCTCATGGTCTTTCTCTTGCGCGACTTGCAGGGCGACTATTACCTGATCTACTTGCTCCCGCTGGTAAGCGCCGCTGGCTATCTTGGCTTTACGGGTGGGTTGTTGGCTGGCGTGGCGAGCGCGGTCGCCTACGCGATCGTCTTCTTCCTTTCGCCGGTGGCGTTGGCGCCGGGCTCGATTTCCGCGCTCGTGCTGCGCGTGCTCATCTTTGTGCTGGTGGCGTCGCTGCTCGGCTTGATCGCCGAACGGCATTTGAGTTTGCTCGGCGCGCTGCGCGCGTCCCATACGCAGGCGATTCAACTTGCCGTGACCGATACCAAGACCGGGCTGTTTAACCAGCGCTTTCTCAAAGCGCGCTTGCCGAGCGAAATCAGCCGCGCCATCCGCAGCAAGACCCCGGTGGCTTTTTTGGTGGTTGACGTGAACGGCTTGGAAGAGATCAATCGCAAGCACGGCTATTCGGCGGGCGACGCCGTCTTGCAGACGATCGGCCAAGTGCTGCAAAAGCAACTACGCACCACCGATGTGCCCAGTCGCTGGGGCGCAGATGAATTGGGCATTTTGCTTTATAACTCGGACGCGATCGGCGCGGAGGTGGTCGCCAAGCGCGTGTTGGCGGGACTTGCCCAACAGTCTTTTGCGGATCCGACGACCGGGCAGCCGATCACCGTGACTGTGTCGCAAGGTATCGCCGCCTTTCCGACGCACACCCAGGACAAAACCGGGAACGAATTGGTTGACCGCGCGTATCAGGCGATGCGGCGTTCCAAAGAACAGGCAGACCATCCAGTCGTTGTCTATTCATAGTTCGACCGAGGCAAATCGGGAGAACCCCGCGCCCCTTCCCTTGCCGGGAAGGGGTTAGGGGCTAGGTCGGGGGGAAGAAACGTGAGGCAGTCCGATGCTCGGAGTAAGTATTCGGCGTAAACGCACAGGGCTATCGCAAACGTCGCGCGCCAAGCGACCGCTTCATCGCGCCTATACGCTGTTGAGCATTCTCTTCGCGCTTGCGATCTGGGCGCTGGTCTTTGTCGGCGTGTTGCAAGCGTCCCCTACGGCGACACAGTACGTCATCGGTTGGTTCTTTGATACCGGGCAGACCGGCACGGCGATTCAACAACTCCAAAGCGATTCGCCGGTTCAGGCGGCATCCAGCCCCGACCAAATCGGTTTCGAGCGCCAACTGTTCGCGGTCGTCAACAAGGCGCGAATTGATCGCGGTTTATCCCCCCTCAAGATGAACGATGCGCTGACGCGCGCGGCGCGCGCCCAGGCCAAGTTCATGTCCAGTTCCCAGCGGGTTAACGTCGTGGACGAAGCGGGCAAATTGCCGCCGCAGCGCGCCCAGGGCTATGGCTATACGCCGCCGCAAACCTTCCACGAACTGATCAGCGCCGGCTTTTCCAAGCCGGACCAAGTCCTCGCCGGGTTGGCTGCCAATCCGAACAGCGCCAGAATCTTGTTCGGCAACGACGTGAATGAAATCGGTTTGGGCTATGCCTACGCGCGCGACGACCGCGCGTACCAGCATTACTGGACGATTGACCTGGGACGACGGGGCGGCACGTCCTTTACCGTGGTCGTGAACAACGGCGCTGAATCTACGACCTCCGCCCAGGTGACCTTGCGGATTGGCGGCAAAGAATGGGCGCAGCAAATGCTCGTCTCCAACGCGCGCAACTTTGCCGGCGCGAACTGGGAGCCCTACGCGGAAAACAAAACCTGGACGCTGTCTGAAGGGACGGGACCCAAAAAGGTCTATGTCCGATTGCGCGGCGCGGGCAATGTACAAGCGGATGCGGTTGCCGAGGTCGCGTTGATGGCGGCGACAAAGGGCGTCAAGCCCGGTCCGCCTCACCAAGACGTGTTTGCCGCGCCGCGCGCGCCGAACCTGCGACGTCCGGTCGGGGATATTGCGGTGTCCGGGACGACGGCGAGCGGCGCGACGACGGGGCTAAGCGTCGCCGCGGTCGCCGACTCACTCATGCCGGGCTATTATCAGACCAGCGAGTTCATGCTCGGCAAGGTCGCGGTCGGCGTGGTGATCCCGCAATGTACCGGCGCGATTGACCACTGCACCGAAACGTGGAACGCCGGGATGATGGATCAAGTGGTTGATCAGGTTACACGCGGCTTGAATTGGTGGTCGAGCCGAATGAATGGCCGGGTAACCTTTGTGCTCGATCAACGCCGGCAGGTGTCAACCGGCTACGAGCCGATCAATCATCCGCAATCAGACGAAGGTCTGTGGATTGCCGACGTGATGACGAACCTGGGCTTTAACGGTCCCAGTTATTTCGAACAGGTCTACACGTACAATAACTGGCTGCGTCAAAAGTACGGCGCCGATTGGGCTTTTACGGTTCTGGTCGCGAACAGCGCCAATAACCAGACCGGCACTTTTAGCAACGGTTACTTTGGCTACTCGTACGTACCGGGTCCGTTCACGGTCATCACGTACGACAACGATGGCTATGGCATCAACAACATGCAGGCGGTCGTAGCGCACGAAACGGGACACATCTTTGGCGCGCTCGATCAGTACGCCGGCGCCGGAGTTCCCTGCACGGACATTAGCGGCTATCTGGGCGTTCAAAATCAGAATAGCCAACTGGCCTGCGCGTTGAACCAAGACAGCATCATGCGCGGCGGACTAGCGCCGTATTATGCCGGCTTGGTAGACCCCTACGCGATGGGGCAGTTAGGCAATCGCTCTAGTTCGGGCGGCGACTTGCCCGATCCAATCAACACGCGACCCGTCGTGACGCTCAACCCGGTCACATCGCCGACGAACACGAATCCGACGATTACCGGCGCGGCGCAGGATCAACCGTACGCGCCACCCAGCGGCGATACGATCTCGATTGACTATATCAGCAGTGTGCAGTATCGCGTGGACAACGGCGCGTGGCAGAACGCGATGCCAGATGATGGCAGTCCGACGTTCAACAAGTTGGCGCAGGGCTTTACCTTTACGCCCGCGCTCGCGCCCGGCGCGCATTCGATTGACGTGCGGGCGCTCAATCGGTTCAACACTACATCCAACATAGCGACCACGTCCATTACCGTCCAGGGCAGCGGAGTCGTTCCAACGCCAACTGCAATGCCGCCAACGCCGGCGCCCATTTTGCCATCGCCGACGCCCATCCTGCCATCACCGACGCTGTTACGACCGCCGACTGTCGTCTTGCCCACGCGCATACCGCGCGTGACGCCGACTCCAGTTCCGTCAACCGTTGCGCCCACGCCGACGACAGTTCTGCCGACGATCGCGCCAACGCCGACAGCCGTTCCGCCAACTTTGGTGCCAACGCCAACCGCGGTTCCGCCCACTGTCGCGCCGACGCCGACGACGATTGCGCCGGGCGGAACGACGATCGCCATCCAGATCAACGCGGGGACCAATGCGCTATCATTGCCGTACACCGCTTACACCGCGTCGTCGTTGATCGCCGCCATCAACGCGCAGGGCGGCAGTGTGACCGAAGTGCAGCAGTGGAGCGGACGCGCTTGGGTTTCGTTCAAGCCCGGGACGGGCGCGCAAGATTTCAGCATTGACGGCGGCGTGGGCTATGTCGTCAAGGCAAATGCCGCGAGCACTTGGAACGCGCCTCTCCGGGCTGGCGCGCCGGCTGCCGGTGTCAATCTGGAAAAGGGCTGGGACACGCTGGGTGTGCTGCCGTGTAAGGATGGATCGCCCTCTTGCTACACCGCGTCCTCGCTCGCGGCGGCAATCAATGCCAGCGGCGGCGGCGTCGCAGAGATTGACCGCTGGGTGAATGGGAGTTGGTCGGCGTACATGGTGGGCTATACGTTCAATGACTTTCCGATCGTTCTCGGGCAAGGGTACTTTGTCCGCTCGACCAAGCCAGCCTCCTGGCGACCGTAAACGATAGTTGCACAAACGAAAGAGGAGAGAGGAATCGTCCTTCCTCTCTCCTCTTGTTATCTGCGCTATCTATTTCTCAGCGGTCTGGTCTGGAGAAGAAAAATTTGCTCGCCCAGACGACACCATTCAATGTGCTGAACCTCGGCAAAGTGCGCTTCGACCCTCCTGCCCAGTTCGGCTAACGCGATCACCTGGGCGTCGCTCAGGCACGCGGCTTGCTGTTTGTCGGCGGGGACGGCGACGGTCTGGACGCCGCCAGAGGGCGCGGCGAGATCCATCACGCCCTTGGTCGCGAGCGCGCGCGTGCACAGCGCGAGATCGTTTTTCGCGACGACGAAATGATCGGGTTTGAGCCGCGCGGCGATGACCGCTTCGCCCAAGCCCCAGGCGGCGTCAACATGAATCTCGTCGGCTGCGCCGGTCAGCGGGTTCGCGGTGAACATCACGCCGGCGGCGTCCGCGCCGATCATCGGCTGAATGACGACCGCCAGCGTCACTTGTTTTTGATCCATCTTTTTGCGATGGCGAAAATAGAGCGCGCGCGAATTCCACGGGCTCGCCCAACAGCGACGAATGGTTTGCAGTACGGCGTCTGCGCCGACGACCGCAAGATGGGCTTGTGCGCCGGAGGCGGAGGGGTTCGGAACGTCTTCGCGAATACGTGACGCGCGAACGGCAAAAGACGCGGCGTCGAGCGCGGCGAGCGCCGCCGGCATCTCCTCGGCGAGGCCGGGAGGGAGCGGCGCGGTTTCAATCCACCCGCGAATCTCCTCCGCAGCCGATTCCAGATCCATGGGATCGTCTATCTCCGTGGACGCGAGACGGGCGAAGATTCTTTCGCCCATGGGACCTGCAATCGCATCGCGGTACGCGTCGGCGGAGACGCACACGCCGCGCGGCACGGTAAATCCTTGGCTCAAGAGTTCGCCCAGGCGCGCGGCTTTGTCGCCCGCCCAGTTTGTGTCTGTGATTCGAATGTCGTTCAACTGCCGAAGATAGGGCATTGAGAACTCCGGGGGAAGATCGTAAAACGTAAAACGTAATGCACGGTTGGGCATCACGCATCACGCATCACGCACCACGCATCACGTTTTACGTTTTATGAGCGCCAGTTTGCAGGCGCGCGACATGCGCTTGATTTCGACTTCCCGGCGCATGGCGGCGCGGCGCGAGGAGCAACGCTCGTGGTAAACCAACTCGACCGGGCGGTGCGTACGCGTATAGCGCGCGCCGCGGCCGGCTTGATGCGCCAGAACGCGCCGGTCAACGTCGAGTGTCCAGCCGGCATAGAGCGTGCCGTCGGCGCAGCGCAGGAGGTAAACAAAGGCAGGTTGGCGCATAGAAGCGTGACGAGTGGCGCTCGTTAGGTTTCGCGGCGACAAGTCATGCGGCGACCAATACCCGCTCCACTTTTTCCGGTAGTTCGATAAAGGCAAAATGGCTCACATGATACAGATAGTCTTCGCCGCTTTCATCTATCACGCGAACAAAATCATCCTGTTCTGCTTGTTCGTCGGGAATGATTTCGTAGATTTTTCTTGGAATCAGTGATGCCTCATAGCCCTTGTTGTCAATGCAGAGAACGAATCGTTTTCGCATATATCTTCTCTCCTAATCTCGATACCGCTTGATCTTCATGCCTTTCCGTCCTATGCCGTGGGCTTCGTACCAATGAAGTTCAACTCGTCGAATTCTCCCATTGGGCAGACGGATGTCAGCAATGCCCTTGAGTTTTCTCCAACGGCCACGTCCGTAGACGCGCTCCAAGACAGCCCGCTCGCGGATGTGTGATCCAATGGCGATGGTTTCGATGTCTTGGATCGCGCCGATGATTTCAAAATCAATGTCCATACGTCAGCATGTCCTGACTGGGAACTGGAGTGCCGCGTTCCAATTTGCAAGGGCTTACGGAAAACCCTACGCCACCCGTCACGTTTTCGGGAGTGGATGGGAGTCGAACCCACCAGAGCCGTTTCAACGCCTCTCAGCGGTTTTGAAGACCGTGGACCCCACCGGGAATCAACCACCCCCATTTGAACTCTATCATACGTACCCGCTTTTGTCAATTGAGTTGATGATTTCGCCGCGACTATGGTATAATTGCAGTTGAGTAAAGATTCAACTCCCACGTTTGGTGGAGGAAGGGTGGCGACAGGGGGCGCGGCGCAAATTGATCCGCGTTTGAGCGATAGCGCAATGCGCGACATGGTGGATGGGTTGGTGCTGCTGGATAGCCAAGCCCGGGTCGCGTTCTGGAATTCGCGTGCCACTGCCTTGCTACACTTGACCGCGGACGAGATGCTGGGGCAGTCTGCTGATTTCTTCGTTGATCAAATCGCCGCGCGCACGACCGCGCCGGCTACGACGCGCGCGCAGTGGCAAGCCGCGCTCTCGGCAAACGCGTCTGAGCAAAAAATCCACGTGGAGGTCTTGCCCCAGGCAAATGGCGACACGTCCCACGCGCTGCTGGCGCGATTCTTCCCTCTGCGGGATGACGCCGGCAACGCCATCGGCAGCGGCATTCTTCTGCGCGACGTAACGCAAGAACGAACCGCCGACGCGATGAAGTCGCAATTGCTTTCGACCGTCTCGCACGAACTGCGAACGCCATTGGCGTCCATCAAAGGTTTTGCGACGACGCTCCTGCGGCAGGACGTCAAGTGGGATGAGGCGACCCAGCGCGATTTTCTGCGCATCATCGAAGAGGAGACCGATCGTTTGACCGAGATCATTGACAATCTCCTCGACATGTCGCAGATCGAAGCCGGCGCGTTGCGCATCGCCAAAGAGCCGATGCAGTTGCGGAAACTGATCCGCGAAGTTGTGGACGAGATGCGGATGCGCACGGAGGCGCATTACTTTGTGGTTGATTTGCCCGCGGAAATGCCGCGCGTGCTGGCGGATCCGCGCCGGGTGCGCCAGGTTCTGACCAACCTGATCGGCAACGCGATCAAGTATTCCAAACGGGGTCAAATTGCCGTCGCGTGTGAAGTCGAGGGCAGTCAGGTCACGGTGAGCGTATCGGATCAAGGGGAAGGCATTCCGCCCCAGTATCTCGGCAGGATCTTTGAGCGGTTTTTCCAAGTGGATGGCGCCGCGACCCGGCGGGTGGGGGGCAGCGGTCTGGGCCTTTCGATTTCGCGCGGCATCGTCGAGGCGCACAACGGCAGGATTTGGGCAGAGAGCGTCCCGGGGCAGGGTAGCACGTTCCGTTTTACTTTGCCTCTTGCGGACAACGAGGCAAACGCATGAGCGCGGTTTTGACAGTTACTTTCTGGGGCGTGCGCGGCAGTTACCCCGCGCCAGGTTCCCATACGCAGCGCGTCGGGGGGAACACGCCCTGTGTCGAGGTGCGCGCCGGGAATCACCGGCTTATCCTCGATGCGGGCACGGGGCTGATTGGGCTGGGACGCGCGCTGATGGCGGAATATCGTAACGACAAAAAGCCGATCACGGCGACACTGTTGTTCTCGCACACGCATCACGATCACACGCAGGGTTTTCCATTTTTTACGCCGCTCTATTTACCCTCCACGACGCTCTACGTTTTCGGGCCCAGGACCTTGCACGAAGACCTGGAGCAGGTCCTGTCGCGCGCGATGCTGCCGCCCGTTTTCCCCATCACGCTCGATCAACTGCCGTGCGTGCGGGTGATGCGCAACCTGAGCGAAGGCGAGGTGGTGACGCTGAACAATGGCAATTCCGAGCCACGGGTCATGTTGGAGCATCGAGACGCGTTGCCCGCGTCGTCCGATGCGGTCTTGGTTCGCGTCATGCGCTCGTACGCGCATCCGCAAGGGGTATTTATTTACCGCATCGAGTACGACAATCAAGCGATCGTCTACGCGACCGATACCGAGGGCTATACGAGCAGCGATCAACGGCTCATTCGCTTTGCGCGCGGCGCCGGTCTGTTGATTCACGACGCCCAGTACACCGAATCAGAGTACGCCAGCACGGTTGCGCCGCGGCAGGGGTGGGGTCACAGCACCTGGCAGATGGCAGTCGGCGTGGCGCAGGCGGCGGGCGTCCAGCGGCTTGCGCTCTTCCATCACGAGCCGGAGCACGAAGATGACGCGCTGGAAAAGTTGGAACAGGACGCGCAAGCGCATTTTCCCGCAACGGTGCTCGCGCGCGAAGGCATGCAGATCGAACTCAAATAATGATCGGGCAAAGCAAAACCCCCTTGAGGGGTTTTGCTTTTCAGGGGGTAGAATGAACCGCGTTACGCTACGCCGATTGCTCGTGAGTGGGCTGTTGCTCCTCGCCGCGCTGATTGCCGCGCTGACGGCCTCTCCGTTCTCCCCGCGCGTCTCGGCGCGGCAGGAGGTTTCAGCGCCGGCGCTGTCGTGCGCGCAAGACCCAACGAATCTGACGATCAACGGCTCTTTCAACGGCTCGACGTACGACGATCCGACGTACGGCAATATCGCCGCCGGCTGGACGCCGTTTTCGATTGGCGCGCATGTGCCGCAGTTTCAGCGCGTCACGAACGAGCAAGCCCCGGGCGACCCCTTCGGCTCGCAATACTTTGATCTGATGCTTCCATTCGACGCGGGCATTTACCAGACCATTTCAAACACGCTGACACCGGCCAAGTCCTATCAATTCAAGATCGGCTATGCGCTGGCAGCGCAGGATCCCGGCGTCGGACAGAACCGGCGTGTCAACGTGATCGGTAGGCAGATCGGCGTTGACCTGACCGGAGGCACGGATCCGCGTTCAGCCACCGTCGTCTGGAGTCAGGTGTATTACGACGGCATCGCCGCGCTGAATATCCCCGCGCTCAGTCTAACGCTCGCCGCGCAAACGAGCAGCGCGACCGTGTTCTTGCGCGGCATCAATACCGAAGAACTGGGCGCCGGGCTGAACAAGGTCTGGTTCGACGTCGCGTGCGCGCAGTTGCTCGATCCTCAGCCGTCTGCCTCTCCCGAGAATGTAGGACAAATTTCCAGATTTGTCCTACAGCATCCCATCTCCAGCACCCAAATCTTCTTGCCGCTCGTCCAAAGCGCGTGTGCCTTCGCGCCAACCGTCTCCTCGATTGACGTCGGCGCGCACTCGAAAGGCATTGCCGCCGATCCGGCGACGAACCGCGTCAGCGTGAGTCTGTACGACGCGTCGAGCGTGACCTTCGTTGATCCCGCCACAAACATACCGCTGGCGACATGGTGGGCGAACGACACCGGCTATGGCAACGGAATCGGCGCGCTGAACGGCAAAGTGTTTCTCGCAACGCGTGATACCGGGAACGTGTCGGTGGTGAATGGCTTGACCGGCGCGTTCAGCGCCAAGCGATCGGTGGGGACGCTGCCATTCGGCGTCGGCGCGGCGAATGGCAAAGTGTGGGTCGCGAACTTTGGCTCTGATTCCGTGTCGGTGGTCGACGCGACGACGTACGCGGTGACGACGACGAGTTTGCCGGCGGGCAGTCAACCCGCGCTCGTCGCGACGGCAAGCGATCGCGCGTTTGTCTCGCTGTTCGGCAGCGGTGTGGCGAGTCTCGCGCACACCGGCGCGCTGCTTGGCAATTTCAACTCCACCGGCGTCGGTTCGTTCGGCGTCGCGTTCAACGCGACAACCAATCGTCTCTACGTTGGAAATCGCAACACGAAACAGATTTCGATCCTCGATCCGGCAACGGGGACGGTCACGCAAAGCGTGACGCTCGATCAAGCCCCGTACGCGCTGGCGATCAACCCGGCGACCAATCGTCTCTTCGTCGTCCTTGCCGACACGAACCAGGTGGACGTACGCGACGGCGCATCGCTCGATCGCATCGCGTTGCTTGCCGTTGGCGCGCAAGGACTCGATGGCGGCGATGGGATTGCGGTGCTGAACGGCAAAGTGTACGTTTCCAACAACGCGGCGAACACGATGAGCATTATCAGCGATGAATGTGCGCCGTAGATAGACAGAAACCCGTTTTCTTCGAAGAAAACGGGTTTCTGCGTTTCGTGTTATTGTACCCCAAAGCGCATCTCAACCGTGACGGTCAACTCCATCTCGCCGGTTTCGACCGGTGTGGTTGCCATAGTCATCGCGACCGGCGCGGACGCGGCGCGCAAGATAGGGCTCGGCGAGACGCCGCCTTCGTTGATTGAAATCACTTTGCCCAAGGTCACGCCGGCGGCTTTGGCAAGTTGCCCGGCTTTGTCTTGCGCGTCCTTGATCGCCGCCGCGCGCGCTTGCTGCTGGTACGGCGCGGGATCGTCCACGCCGAAAGTAATGCCATAGACGTTGTTCGCGCCAGCGGCGACGACGGCATCGAGAATTTTCCCAACGTCGTCAATCTTGCGGACGGTGACGCTCAATTGATTGTTGACGCGATAGCCAGTGATCACCGGCGCGCTGCCTTGTTTCTGTTCCGTCAGCGGAGTGATGTTGAAAGCAGTCGTCTGGATGTCTTTGTCTGCCACGCCCAGACTCTTGATTTTCTCGGTGACCGCCGTCATGCGGGTGTTTGCCTGGCTCGTCGCTTCGGCAAGCGTCGTCGCCCGCGTTTCAACTCCGATGCTGAGCGTCGCGATGTTCGGCTTGATGCGGACTCGCCCGGTGCCCGAAACGCTGATCCCGCTGGTGTCTGTTGTCGCTTGCGCGCTGGGCAGCGCAGCGGTGCTGGCTTCGATCGCCGGGACAGAGCGGGGGCTCGCGACGTAAACGATCAACCCCGCCGTGGCTAGGAGCGCGAGCGCGGCAAGGGCTAGCACGATTCGAGTAAACATTGGATCCTCCTTTTGGTTTCCACACGATAGACGCTGCGCGATGCCAGTTCGTTCCACGCGTCAGTGCGCGATGAGTGTAGGACAAATTTGGAAATTTGTCCTACGTCTGTTAGCGCGCGATCACAATGAAAATCGCAATCCACAACGCGGCGAACAAAATCCACACCGTGGGATTCTCCTCGGCGATCGTCGAAAGATTCCTCGCCACGCTGCCCATTTGAAAGCCGATTGCCGTCAGAATGCGCTCGAGCCATTCGAGGTCTATCAGCCGCGCCACGCGCACGACGAACGCTGTGGAACTTGGACGCAGGTCGCGCACGAGCGTCCGCGCGAAAAACGAACCGACGATCGGGATGACGAGCGTGACCACGCCGATCGCGACGCCCAGCGCGTCGTTGGTGCGAACCACGAGGTCCAGCGCGCGTTCGGCTGAAGCGCCGACGTCGGGCGCGAGCGCGTGCGCGATGAGCAGCGGGAGAAACGCGAGCGCGGCGCCGGCGAGACTGATGAGGACTAGCCCGGCATATTCGACGCGCGTTGGCTCGCGCAGTTCGCTCCCCTTGAGCGCCAAGCCGAAATTCCACAAGGGCATCAGGAGCACAAGTGTCGCCGCGCCTGCGATCAACAGCAACAGCGCGTTCCCGGTTTCCCACAGCGCGACGTACAAACCCACGCGTCCAAGAAATGCCGGCGTGAGCGGAATGCCCGCGAGCGACAGCAGCGCCGCAAACCAGATCAGGCGCTGCCAGCGGTTCCGGTTCTCCGCGCGCCAGCGCAGCGCGATTTCAAAGAGCGCCAGGGCAATCGCGATCGTCAGCGTGAGCCACAGCGCCAGCGCGACGGACGCGCTGCCGCCAAAGGTAATTGCTAACGGAATCAGCGCCAGCGCGCAAGACACTGCGACGATCGCGGCGCGCGCTGGCGTTTCCTCGCGCCAGATCCAAATGACGGCGACGACGCCCGCGACCGCCGCCAGCACGCCGATCAAAACGAATGGCAGATCAGCCCGCAGCGCGGACCAGTGCAGCCACAGATTCGCCGCAGCGATGAGCGGGATGCCGCGGGCGAACCACAGGTCGTAGGGGTCCGCGCCGCGCGTCGGCAGGAGATAGTGAAAGGGGAATAGCCCCAGCCGCGTCCAGAACGCGAGCGCGATGAGAGCCGCGCCAAAGGCGGGCTGTCCGGTTGCCAGCAGAATCGCGCCGGCGAGCAGGATCAGTCCGGCAAGTTGCCCCGTGAGCAGTCCCCGCGGCGCTGTGCCGGGTTCGATATTCCGCGCGATCCGCCAGAGGAAAAGCGCCAGATCGAGACAAGCCCAGGCAATGTAGATCGTGACGAGATTGCCCGCGCTCGTCAACAACATCGCCGCGGCCAAAACGAGCAAGGAGGTCGCGTCGAAGAACGAGTGTTGCGGCGCGATCAGACGAAGCGCGACGAGCGGAACGATCATCGTCAACAGAAGGAGCAGGGCGATGCCGTCCACTTGCAAGGCAATCGAAAAAAATCCAAAATCCCAACTCGAGAGGGTGAGGCGGTGCGTTCCCGGCACGATGTTCACGAGGATCGCGACGATTTCGGTTCCGAGGAAAACGATTGGTAGCCCGACGCGGACGCGCGCGTGGATTCGCGGCGCGATAGGCGCGAGAACAAATGCGCCGAACAGAGGAAAGAGAATGGGCAGTAGGAGGATCCAATCTGGCATCACAACTCCGCGTGGAAGAAACTTGGTTTCTCGGCTGGGCACATTCTATCACACAAACGCATCCGGCTCAAACGACGCTATGTGCTAGGGCTTTCAACGTAGTGACAAACGCCAACGCAGGGCGTGCGCCTGCCCCAGGTTGGCGTCTTTTTCGCGAGACCGATGAGCCAAGGTGCGGGTGATTGACCTACGGGGGAAATCAGTAGGGGCTGATCGCGCTGGTCACGCGGCTAAAGAGGTTGGAGATTTGCGCGCCAAAAACGGCGAGGATGAGAACGATGACGATGGCAATCAGAATGAGCACCAGCGCGTACTCCAATAGCCCTTGTCCCTGTTCTTCGCGGAACCACAACATAAACAACTCCTCGATGACCTGAAAGCGGAACGCGCGGAGGACTGCGCGCTCCAATTTGGCGTTTTAATGGCTCAAGTTTATAATACCGCCTGTGAAAGGGATTGTCAACAGAACCAAGGTACTCACGGCGCGCCGCACTGACCTTTGGATTGAAACCGCGCTCGCTGTGGCATCGTTCATACTCTATCTCCGCACGATGCCGCCAACCGTCCTCGACGGCGACGGCGGCGAGTACCAATACATGGCGTACATCCTCGGCGTGCCGCACTCGACCGGCTATCCGCTGTACATTCTGCTGGGAAAACTCTTTACCTTTTTGCCTTTCGGCGACGTTGCCTACCGCGTCAATTTGCTTTCGGTCGTCTGCGCCGCGCTGACGATCCCCCTGATCTACGCGCTCGCCTTGCGCCTGATCGCTCGGCGCGCACCCGCGCTGGTGGCGACGCTGATTCTCGCGCTCACGCCATCAGTGTGGGGCGGCGCGCTGGAAACGAAATCGTACGCGCTGCATCTGCTCCTTGGCGTCCTCGCCATGCTGTTGGCTGTGCGCTGGCATCAAGAGGGCAAGCCGCGCGATTTCTACTGGCTCGCGTGCGTCGTCGGTTTGGGGCTGACGAATCACCCGATATTTCGATTCCTCGCGCCTGCGCTCGCGCTCGTCGCTTGGCTCGCGCGTGCGCGCCTCACCCGCGCGATGGTCGTCAAAGGCATTCTGCTCGGAGTCTTGCCGCTCTTGCTTTACGCGTACATTCCAATCCGCGCAAATCAACTCATCGCGCAGCAAGACCCGGAGAATTGGAAACTGTACACGCGCGCGGACGCCATGCTCAAGGGGACGGTCACCGCGTACTACAACAACACTCCCCAGGGCTTTATCAACCTGGTCTCCGGGTTTGACAATTCCTACAAAATTGGATTCAAGTCGCAACTCGAAGAAGCCGATCGGCTCAACCTCGCGACGACTCTGCTGTTTCAGCAGTTTGGCATGATTGGGATCGCGCTCGCATTCGCGGGCGCGGTCGTCTCCTTTCGGCGCGATCGCAAAACCTTTTCGCTTCTGCTTGCGCTCGCTGTAGGCATCGGCTTTATCGCGACCTACACACGCGCGCTTTCGACGGTTTACTATTTTTCGCTTTGTTATCTGGCGCTCGGAATCTGGAGCGGTTTCGGCGTGGACGCGCTGTGCGGTTGGGCGGCGCGCTTGCGCCGCGCGACGAAATCGCGCTGGATCGCCGCGTTCGCCGCGCCGCGTCTTGTGGTCGCAATTCTCCTTTTGCTGCCGCTGGGCGGGCTGTTCAACAACCTTTCGCGTCTCGACCAAAGCGCAAACTATCAAGCGCGCGATGACGCGCAGGCGGTGTTCCGCGACAACCTCGCGCCGAACGCGGTGGTCATCGCGCCGTGGGAGGTGTCCCAGCCCATGCGCTATTTCCAGTTCGTCGAAAATCAGCGCCCTGATCTTCTCGTCGTCAACGTCTCGCCGATCTGGCCCCAGTTTATCACGATGCTCACGAACGCGCGCGCGCGGCAGCGCCCCTTTTACAACGTCGAGTTCAATCCCGAAGACCCGTCCGCGCGACCGCGTGCGGTCCAAGCCGTCCCACTGCCGTTGACGCAAGAACCGCGCCCACGCTATGCATTGAACGATGCGCGCATCGTCCCGGCAGCGCAGGTCATCGGCTACGATCTCGATCCTGATCCGCCGCAGCCAGGCAAGCCCGCGCGCGTTTTGATCTACTATCGCACGCTCGCGCGGATGTATCCGATGTACTCGGCGATGCTGACGGTCAACGACATCACCGGCAAAACCTGGGGCGAGTACACTGGTTTCCCGGCTTCGCGATTCTTCGCGACGTACCGCTGGCAGGCAGGCGATGTCTATCGCGACGCGTGGACGATCAATCTGCCGGCAGACGCGCCCGCCGGGTTGTACACGCTCGACCTGAGTTGGTTTGTGTACGACCTTGAGACGCATAGATCAGACTATGATCACGAGAACAAGATCGCGCTCGGCGTGATCCGCGTCGGCGACTTGTCCGCCACGCGAATCGCGCATCCGCACAACACGCGCGTCGGCGACGCGCTGGTGTTCCTCGGTTGGAGCGGCGATGCCGTTTCGGTCGCGCGCGGACAAACGTTCAACCTCGACTTGTTCTGGCGCGCCGACCGCGCGGTGTCGGAAGCGTATACTGTCTTTGCGCATCTGACCGATGCGAGCGGGCGCGTGCTTGCGGACGCGGACAGCCCGCCCGCGAGCGGCTTGTTCCCGACGCAGCTCTGGAAACCCGGCGAGGACATGCGCGATCATCACGTTCTGAAAATCCCCGCCGACCTCGCGCCCGGCAATTACTCCATCGAAATCGGCATGTATCTGGCGGCGACCGGCGTGCGCCTGCCGATTCAAACCGCGACTGACCGCGCCGACAAAATCGTGCTGACCCAAGTGAGTGTGCGCTGAAATGCGCCGCGTGTGGTTCCTGCTCGCGTGCGTGATTGCCGCGCTGCCGGCGGCAGTGTTCCTATGGCAAGACGGATTCTTCGCGTCGTCAGACGGAATGATTCACCTGTACCGGCTGTTTGAACTCGATCGCAGTTTGCGCGCCGGGATTCTGTATCCGCGCTGGTTTCCGATGTCGGGCTATGGCTATGGCTTGCCGGTATTGAATTACTATCCGCCGCTCGCGTACTATCTGGGCGAACTATTCCATCTTGCCGGCGCGGGTTACATCGCCTCTATCAAGTTGTTGATCGCCGCCGGATTTCTCATCGCTCTGATTTCGATGTTCTTTTTCGCGCGCGACTTGCTTGGCAATCGCGCGGCGTTTGTCGCCGGCGTCGCCTACGCCTATCTCCCGTACCTTTTGTCCGACGCGTACGTGCGCGGCAATTTCCCGGAATTTCTGGCGATGAGTTTGCTACCGCTTGCGCTTTGGGCGTTCCACAGAAAGGATGAAGGCAGAAGGCAGAAGGATGACAATGAGCACTCCACTTTTGTGCTTCATCCTTCATCCTTCATCTTTCTGCCTTCGGTTGTGTTCGCCGCGATCATCCTAGTCCACCACCTGACCGCGCTGCTGTTCGCCGCGTTGTTGCTCGCCTACCTGGGATTCCTCTTCTGGCTCCACCGCGACGCGCGCGCGGTGCTTCGCTCTGGTTTTGCGATTCTGCTCGCGCTTGCGCTCAGCGCATTCTACTGGCTCCCCGCGCTCGCGGAACTCGACCTGGTGTACGTTGGGCCTGCGTCCATCGCGAGATTCATCGTCAATCGCCTGGTCAGCCCCGCCGATTTCTTTGCGCCGGCGTTGGCGTACACCTACCTGCCGCAAAGCGAGGCGCTGACGCATGTGCCGGGATTTCCGCAAACGATGCTGGCGCTCTTGTCTCTCGTCGTCGTTCTGGTCGCTTCATTTCGCTCGCGCAACACGCACCACGCGACACGCAACACCTATCACGCACCACGCCTTACGTTTTACGTTTCACGTTTTACGTTTCATGTCTTGTTCTTCTTCGTCCTCACCGCGCTCGCGCTCGCGATGTCGCTAGACTTGTCCGCTCCGTTGTGGTACGCTCTTCCGCCCCTGCGCTTTATGCAGTTTCCCTGGCGCTTCCAGGTGCTGGCGGGAGTCGGCATCGCGTTCTTGTTGGGCGTCTGGGCGAAATGGCTCGCGCAAGTCTTGCGCCGATTCGATGTGTCCGCGAGTGTCGCGCCGACGTTCTCCGTCGCGCTGATCGTTCTCGGCATCCTGAATCTGCCGGTGCGCGCCTTGCCCCTGAACGACGCCGACGTGAACCTGCTGCGCGCCAACGATTCTGACTATGTGATCGCGCAGATGGGCTGGGGCTGGACGCGCGAGTTTGTGCCGGCGACAGTCAAGGACTTGGCAATCTACGCGCCGATCGCCAAGCCGAATCTGGTGCCGTCAGAACCCGCGGCGGCTTTGCCTTCGATTCAAATTCAGCGCGACGATTTGCTTTCAACCGCGTTGCGCGTTTCGACGGCGCAGCCATTCGAGTTGTCTTTGCATACGTTCTTCTTTCCGGGTTGGCAGGCATACATTGACGGCGCGCTGGCGCGCACGTACCCGCGCGGCGACCTGGGCCTCGCCAGCGTGACCGTGCCGCCGGGCGATCACGCGGTCGCGTTCCGGTTCGAGGACACACCGGTGCGCGCGGCGGCGAACTTGATTTCGCTAATCGCGTTTGTTGGTTTGCTGGTTGGTTTGTTGATTGCCCGGCGTCGCGTGTTTGTCGCCGCCGTCATCGTGCTGGCAGTCGTCGCCGCGGCGCTTGCCCTGAATGTGCGTGCGGACGCGCGTCCGCAGCCGGTCTCCGCCGATTTGGAGCGCCAGGCAATGCTCATCGGTTATGCAAACGAGCGCGCGGGCGAGACGTTGTACGTGACGTTGTATTGGCTCGCGCTCCAGGAGATGGGCCAGGACTATACCAGTTTCGTTCATCTGATCGCCGTCAATGACAATGTTCTCGCGCAGCACGATGGTCCCCCCGATCAGGGTCTCACGCCGACGACGCGCTGGCTGCCGGGTGAAATCGTCGCGGACCGTCACGCGATTTCGTTGCAAGGCGTCGCGCCGGGTGAATATCGGCTAGAAGCCGGCATGTACCTGGCGCGGGAAAACGGCTACCAGGGTTTGGGCAATCCGATTGGATTGGGACGGATTCAGAAATGACCTTGCAGAAACGCAACCTCCTCTGGCTAGCGATTGCGCTGCTGATCGCGGGCGCGGCGATTCTGCTGCGCGTGTACGCGATTGACCGCCTGCCCCCCGGCCTCTTCGGCGATGAAGCGGTAGAGGGGCTTGACGCGCTCGACGTGCTGGCGGGCAACTTTGCGATCTGGTTTCACGCGCACCTGGGACGCGAGCCGATCTATGTGTACCTGGTCGCGCTGTCGTACCGTTTCTTTGGCGTCACGCCGCTGGCGACGCGCCTGCCTGCGCTGATCGCCGGGCTAGCGACGATTCCCGCTGCGTTTCTGTTTGCGCGCGAGTGGGCGTCCCAGGTCTTTCCGCGTGACCGCGCGACACGTCTCGCGCTTCTGACCACCGCGCTGCTGGCGATTTCGTTCTGGCACATCCAGATGTCGCGCAACGCGCACCGCGACACGCTCTTGCCGCTCGTCGAGGCGATCGGCTACTGGCTGCTCTGGCGCGCGCTGCGAACGCGCGATTGGCGATGCTACGCGGGCGCCGGCGCGGTGCTAGGTCTGGCGGTGTACACCTATTCCCCCGGACGATTTGTCGGCGTGTTCATCGCGCTGTTCGTTGTGGTCGAATTCTTGATTGCGCGTCTGACCGCAGACCGCAGACCCCAGCCAATTTCGAAGGCGGGAGACGGAGGGATGATGGCGGAAAATAGTTTCCCGCGACGCGAAAATTCATCCTTCATTCTTCATGCTTCATCCTTTGTGCGCGGTCGGCGGTCGGCGGTCGGACTCGGAATCGCCGCGCTGGTTGCGCTGATCGTGATGCTGCCGCTCGGCATTTACTTTACGCAAAACCCGGTCCAATTTAGTCGCCGCTTTGCCAGTGTCTCGGTCTTTGATTTCGATTCGCCCGCCGCGGCGTTCGCGTCGAGCGTCGTCGGCAACCTCGCGCAATTCGTCGTGCCGGGCGCGGGGTACCAGAGCAAGCACTATAACTTGCCCGGCAAGCCGGTGTTCGATTTGCTGATCGCGCCCTGGTTTCTCGGCGGGATCGTGATCGCGCTGACGCGTTGGAGGCAGTCGGCATATCGTTTTATGCTGCTGTGGTTCGTCGTGATGCAGATTCCCGCATTCCTCACGGCGGACATGATTCCGAAAGGGGTGCGCGTCCTCGGCGTCGTTCCCGGCGTGTTTGTCTTTCCCGCGCTGGCGATGGACTGGCTGCTCGATTTTCGATTTTCGATTCTTGATTTTCGATTTGGCAGCACGCAACACGCAACACGCAACACGCGATTTGTTGTTTGGGGTTTGATCTTCTTGTCGCTCGCCGGCAGCGCGACATGGACAACCTACGATTACTTTGTCGCGTATGCAAATCTGCCGCAAGTGCCGTTGGCGTTCGACGCCGATATGACGGAGGTTGCCGCGTTCGTTCAGCGCCAGCCCGCCGACCAGCCGATCTACATTTCGGAGGAGGTGTATCGTCCGCCGACGCTGATGCTATTGGGCGAGCGCGTGCCGACGTCGCACTATAACGATCGCGCGACGCGTTTCAAAGAATCGGACGCGCGCACGGCGCTCATCTTTGGCGCGACCCAGCCGAACGCGCGGTACGTTTTCGTGCGCGATTATGCGCCGCCGGCGGAATGGCTCGCGCGCGTCGCGCCGAACGCCGCGCAAGTGGGCAAGGGCGAATACTATGCCGCGTATCGTCTTGGCGAATTTGCGGCACCGCAACAGGCGGTGACCGTCGAATTCAATCCACTCTTGCGATTGTTCGGCGTCTCGCGTTACGATGACGGCATTGTGTTGTACTGGCAAGTCGCGCAATTACCGGCTGATCGCGCCGACATCCAAGCCACGCTTACGCTTGCCGAGGCGCGCGGCGCGGCGGTCGCGAAAATCGCGCAAGGCAAACATCGGTTTGGCGTTCCGCCGTTAGAGTGGCTAGTCGGCGATGTCTTCGTCGAATGGTACGCGCTCGATGTGCCGGAGAGCGCGGCGCAATTTTCGATTCAACTGACGCGCGGCGCGGCAGTGTGGCAGTCGCCGCTCTTACCATTGAGATAACATGAATCTCATCTCACGTTTTACGTTTTACGTTTCACGCTTTCAGCATCTGATCGTCCTGGTGCTCTATCTCATCCTCGCGCTCGCGCTGACGTACCCGCTCGTCACCCAGTTCGGCGACCACGTTCCCGGCACGACGACGTGGTCAATGGATGAGTACGGCTACGTCTGGAACAATTGGTGGCTCGAGCACGCGGTATTCGACCTGGGCACGAGTCCGTTCCAGACCAATTACATTTTCTACCCGCTTGGCACATCGCTCGTCCTCTACACGTTCACTTTGCTGCACGTTCTCCTCGGCTTGCCGATTCAATTCGCGTTCGGGCTGGTTCCTGCGAGCAATGTGGAACTGCTGTTCGCCTTTGTCGTGAGCGCGTATGGGACGTACCTGCTGGTGAATTATCTGATTCGCAATTCAAAATTCGAAATTCAAAATTCAAAACAGGAGTCGGGAGGACAGCCGCTTGAATTCCGAATTCCGAATTTTGAATTGGCAGCATTTGCCGCCGGCGCGCTCTTTGCCTTCTCCTCCAATCGCTTTGTCTACGCGGCGCTGGGGCATTACAACGTCGTCGCGACCGAATGGATCCCGTTTTACATTTTGTTTCTCATCAAGACTGTGCACGAACCGAAATGGCGCAACCCACTACTTGCCGGCTTGTTCGCCGCGCTTGCGCTCTACGTCGAAACGACCGACGGGGTTCTCCTTGCGCTGTTCACGTTGCTGTATCTTTTCTTGGCGCGGCGAGACGCGCTCCAACGCGCCGCGCTCGCGCGGCTGGCGGCGATCGCGGCGACTGCGGCGTTCCTCTTCGCGCCGCTGCTCGTGCCTACGCTGAGCGAAGTCTTTGGCAGCGGCTATGCGCTGCCGGGCTGGGGGCACGCGGAGAAACTGCTCGTTGACCTCTTGGGTTTTCTCTCGCCGACCAGTTTGCATCCGCTGAATCGTAATTGGACGCAGGAATTGGATCAAGTGCGACAAGGCACCGCGCGGTTCGTTGACGTGAACACAGTTTTTCTCGGGTACGTGACGCTCGCGCTCGCGCTGCTTGGGGCGATTCGATTTTGGAAAACGCTCAAGGTGTGGGCGATCAGCGCGCTCGCCTTTGCGCTTCTGAGTCTCGGTCCGCTGCTGCACGTCAACGGTAAATCACTGTTCGATTTCGACGGTTTGCAAGTAACGTTCCCGCTGCCGTTCTTGCTTTTGCACTACATTCCGCTGCTGCGAGAGAATCGCGTGCCCAACCGCTTTGGCGTGTTGGTGATGCTGTCGCTCGCGGTGCTGGTAGGATTCGCGATTGTGGGGACATTGGAGAAACTGTTACGCAACACGCAACACGGAACACGGGGTGTGCTTCGTGTGGCGTGCTTCGTAATGATTGTGGCTGCCGTCTTGTTTGAACACGTTGCAATTCCCTTCCCCCTCACCGACGCGCGCGTGCCGGCAGTGTACGAACAAATCGCGCGCGAGCCGGGAGATTTCGCGATCCTCACCTTGCCATTGGGATGGCGCAACTCGTTTGGTCAACAGGGCGCAGAGGATACGCGCGTACAGTACTATCAGAGTCGGCATGAGAAATTCATCTTCCCGGCGAACATCCAGCGCAACCCGCCTTTTCTGTTCGAGTACTTTGACCGCGTGCCGATTTTCCATTCGTTGACCGAACTCGAATTCTATCACGAGGTCTCCGCGGCAACCCGCGCACGCGACCAGGCGCTCGCGCCCTGGCTGATGACCTTCTTCGACGTTCGCTATGTCGTGATTCACCCGGCGATTCCCGGACGTCCGCCGTACAGCGATACGCGCGGCGCGGTGTTGGAGTACGTGCAGCAGGTGCTGCCGCTCGGCGAAAAGATTTACGATCAGGACGGCGTTATCGCTTTTCGCGTGACCCAAGCGCCGCTGCCCGCGCGGCAACACATCGCCTTTGGAACCGATGCCGCGCACATCTACCAAGCCGAGGGTTGGGATCGTGACGAAACGATTGCCGGGGAGAGCGCGCACTGGGCGAATCAGCGCGCGGCGCGCGTGTTGTTCCCCATCCGCGAGATTGCCGACTATCAGGTGACGCTGCGCGCGCTGCCGTTTGCGAACGGACAGACGATGGCTCTGTTCGTCAACGATCAGCCGATTCAAAGTTTCGAAATGAGAGCGGGCTGGCAAGACTATGTGGCGACGATCCCAGCGCGCGCGTTGCGGTCGGGACTCAACAATCTCGTTCTGCGATTTGGCTTCACCTGGCGTCCGCGCGATGTCCTGCCCGCGAATTACGCGATTGGCAGTACCGGCGTGACTAGCCCGCTAGACATCGTCGTGAGCAGCGGCGAACTCGGCTCGATCAAAGTGAATGGGCGTGAAGCATCGTTGTTGGGACGCGGTTACAATGTGGTCGTGGTTGATCCGCAAAAGGGCGCGGTCGTCGAGGCGCGGGTGTTCAACACCGCGGACGACAAGGCGCAGTCGCGCGCGATGACTGATTTCGTCGCCAAGATTCCGAACGGCTATGTCGTCGCGGTCGCGGCGCAGGGGGATGTCGGCACGAACCTGGGCGATCGCACGGTCGCCGGCTTGCGCTCCATCGGCGCGCAAGTTGACCTGCGCGGTACGCCCAACCGTACACATGCGATTATCGGCGTCAAGGGTGCGACGCCGGGCGCGGCGGTAGAGCAATCGAACCAAGCGACGTCGTTCCTTGCGGTCGGACACAGCGCGGATGAACGGACGCTCGCAGCGGCGGTCAGCGTGACTACAATAGAGAAGCGATGACTCTACGAATTCAAAATTCAAGATTCGAAATTCAAGATTCGCCGTCCATCCGAATTTTGAATTTTGAATTTCGAATTTCGAACCTATTTCTGGCTATTCTGCTAGGTCTCGTCAGCTTTTGCCTCTACCTCCGCACGCTTGCCCCGGACGTGGTGGACGCGGACGGCGGCGAGTTCCAATTTGCCGCGTGGAATTTCTCTTTCGTCCACCCGACCGGGTATCCGCTCTATTTGATTCTCGGCGGAATCTTCCAGCATCTCATCCCGTTCAGCACGCCGGCGTACTGGCTGAACGCGTTTACCGCGCTCACCGCCGCGCTCGCGGTCGCGGCGCTCTATTTTGTCGTGCAAGAGATTACGCGCCGCCGCAGCGCCGCGCTGATCGCCGCTGCATCATTCGCAGTGACACGGACATTCTGGTACGATGCGAGCGCAGCCGAGAGTTACGCGCTTAATGCATTCTTCATCGCGCTGCTGATCTGCCTCGCGCTGCGTTGGCAACGCCAGCCCAGCGCAAGAACATTCACCGCGTTCTGCTTCGTCTGCGGACTCGCGCTGACGCATCATCGCACGATCATCCTGTGGATTCCGGCATTTGTCTTGTTCTTTGTATGTTGCGTGTTGCGTGTTCCGTCCTCCGGCTTGCGTTTTACGTTTTACGTTTTACGATTCACGTTTTACTTTTTACTCCCCCTCCTCCTCTACCTCTACATCCCCCTCCGCGCGCCGGTTTCACCTTACGCCGCGCTCACCATTGCGCCGGGCAACCAGATTGTCTTGTATGACAATTCGCTCGAAGGGTTTACGAACTATGTGCTGGGTCGCACATTTCAGTCCGAATTGCGATGGGACGCGGTCAGCGCGGCGCGACTCGCGTCTGTGCCGCAGGGATTGCTCGATCAATTCGGCGCGCTGGGTCTCGGCTTGGGTATCCTCGGACTGGCGGTGATGCTTTGGCGCAGGGATTGGGCGCGGCTCGCGCTAGTGGGCGGCGGATTTGTCGCGAATGTTTTGTTTGCGTCTGTCTATCATATCGGCGATATTTTTCATTATTACATTCCGGCTTATCTAGCGTGGGCGGTGTGGGTGGGGGTTGGGGTAGACGGTGTGCTGGGACTAGTTCGGAATTCAAAATTCAAAATTCAAGGTTCGAGGATTGGATTTCGAATTCTGAATTTTGAATTTGGCTTTTCCGTACTATGGACTCTTTTGTTGCTCATGCCCCAACTCATCGTCAACCTTCCGTACGCGGATCGCAGCGGCGAAACCAACGCGCGCGGAGCGTGGCTGCGCTATTTGCAAAAACCGATTCCGCAAAATGCCATCGTCATTTCAAACGACCGCGACGAGATGATGCCGTTGTGGTATTTGCAGTACGTGGAGAACCGGTCGCGCGATATGCTCGGGCTGTTTCCGCTCATCACGCCCGCGCCCCAGCACGCGAATGTGGGGCGACTGATTGACAGCGTCCTGGGTCTCGGTCGCCCGGTGTATCTGTGGAAGCCGATGCCCGGCATTGAGACCAAGTTTTGGATCGCGGCGGACGCCGGATTGAGCCGCGTGATTGGCCGCACGCGCGAGACGCCGCCGCGCTATGCCAGCAATGCTCTTTTCGCCGATCGGGTGCGCGTGATTGGCTATGACGCCGCGCGCGAGTCGAGCGCGCTGCGCGTCGCGATCTACTGGCAGCCGCGTGTCAAGTTGGAGAGGAACTATACGACGTTCGTGCATCTGCTCGACGCGCGCGGCGACAAAATCGCGCAAGGAAACGACCACCAGGTTGGCGGCGAGTTCTATCCAACGTCATTCTGGGAGATCGGCGAGACGCTGCGCGACGAGCAAACGATCACGCTACCACCCGATATTGCGTCGGGGACGTACCGATTGCTGGTTGGCATGTATTCTTCGCCGGACGGGTTGCTGGGGGCGCCGATCGAGATCGGCGTGATCGAATTGAAATAATGGGAGAAAGCGACAGATGGCTGAACCGATTATCGCAACCAAGCAAGTGATCGAACAAGTCTTTGACGGCGCGGCGCCGCGCTACGACCGCGAAGGTCCAAGCATTTTTCGACAGTTCGGCACGCGCCTGGTCGAATGGATCGGCATAACGCCGGGCGCGCGCGTGCTCGACGTTGCGACTGGGACAGGCGCGGTGTTGATTCCCGCGGCGCAGCGCGTCGGGGCGAGCGGGCGCGTCGTTGGGATTGATCTAGCCGGCGCGATGCTGCGCGAAGCCGGGCGCGCCGCGCACGACGCGGGTTTGTCGAATATCAAACTGACGAAGATGGACGCGGAGCATCTGGAATTCCCGGCTAATTCGTTCGACGTGGTAACGTGCGCGTTTTCGCTGTTCTTGTTTCCGGCGATGGAGGTCGCGCTGCGCGAAATGCGCCGCGTGTTGAAACCGGGTGGGCGCGTCGGCGTCACAGTGTTTGGCGGATCGCCGCCGTTCGATCCGGGCTGGCGCATCTTTGCGGAACAGGCGCGCGCCTACGCGGTCGCGGTACGCACGCCGCAACGCGTCGTGTACGCGCCGGCGGAAGCGCAAGCCCTGTTGGCGGCTGCAGGGTTCGCCGACATCGAGACACGCGTCGAGCCAAACGAAATCGTTTATGCGAATGAGGAGGCTTGGTGGGCGTTTCAGTTGACGCTCGCCAATCGCGCCGCGATCTTGCGCATGTCGGAGGAGACGCGCGCCAAGTTCAAGACAGAGTACCTTGCCAAGATGCGCCCGCTCTTTCGCGAGGATGGATTGCACTTGAGCGCGTCGGTGGTTTACGCACTCGCCAGTCGTCAGTAGGTTGAGACAAGGTGACACGGTGACATGGTGACATCGAGAGAATGCTCCTTGGTCACCTTGTCACCCTGTCGTTCTCTGCCAAAGCGAAAGCCGCGGTCAACATCGCCGCGGCTTTGCGTTCAACGTGCTAACCCTTGTAACACAGCACCGGCTCGCGCGCGGCTTTGACGTCGTCGAGGCGCGTGACCGGCGCGTCGTGCGGCGCGTCCTTTAGTACCTGCGGATTCGTCGCGGCTTCCTCCGCGATCTTTAGCAGCGCAGCCGCGAATTCATCCAGACTTGCCTTTGACTCTGATTCCGTCGGCTCGATCATGATGCACTCGGGCACTGTGAGCGGAAAGTAAATCGTCGGCGGATAGAAACCATAATCCTGAATGCGCTTGGCGATGTCGAGCGTATGCACGCCGTACTTGTCGGCGAATGGCTTGCCGGTCAGCACGAACTCGTGCTTGCACCGGCGAGCGCCAAACGGCGCGTGGTACGTGTCCTTCAATCGCGCGAGCAGATAATTCGCGTTGATGACCGCGTTCTCGGCGATTTCGTGGAGGTGCTCTTTGCCGAACGCGCGGATGTAGACGTACGCGCGGACGAGCGCGAGGAAATTGCCGTAAAACGATTTCACGCGCCCGATAGATTGCTTCGGCATCGCGAAGGCGTAGCGGGCGCTCCGGCGAGCACCGCCTACCTTTACGACGATCGGACCAGGCAGGAATTTAGCGAGGTCTTGGCGTACCATCACCGCGCCCGCGCCCGGACCGCCGCCGCCGTGCGGCACCGAAAAAGTCTTGTGCAGATTGCTGTGCAGCACGTCAATCCCCAGGTCGCCGGGGCGCGCGATCCCGACGATCGCGTTCAGGTTCGCGCCGTCGCCATAGACCAAACCGCCGGCGGCGTGGACGATGCGACAGACCTCCTGAATGTTCTCCTCGAACAAGCCGAGCGTGTTCGGATTCGTCAGCATCAAGCCGACGGTCTCGCCATCCGCGTGTTTTCGCAAATCGTCGAGATCAACGTTGCCGCGCGCATCGGATTTGATTTGTACAACTTGGTACCCGCTCATCGAAGACGTGGCGGGATTCGTCCCGTGCGCGGAATCGGGCACCAGCACCTTCTTGCGCTTGGCATCCCCACGCGCTAGGTGGTACGCGCGAACGATCAGGATGCCAGTAAGTTCGCCTTGCGCGCCCGCCGCGGGTTGCAGCGTGACGCCGGGCAAGCCGCAGATCTCGCCGAGCATTCTCTGCAATTCGTACAGCATCTGCAGCGCGCCTTGCGCACTGCCTTCGTCTTGGTACGGATGGATCTGCGCCAAGCCGGGCAACTTGACCGCCTCCTCGTTGACCTTGGGATTGTACTTCATCGTGCACGAGCCAAGCGGATAGATGCCGAGATCAACGCAGTAGTTTTTCTGCGACAAGCGCGTAAAGTGACGAACGACATCCACTTCGGAAACCTCGGGTAGTTTGAGATCGTCACGGAGTAGGCGATTGGGTAACCGGGTGATTGGGACATCGCACTTGGGTAGTTCTGCGCCTATGCGACCGGGCGCACCTAGTTCGTAGATCAGTGGTTCGGGTTTGTTTGCTACTATGGTCATGGTTTCACCTCTGTAAAACGTAAAACGTAAACATTACGTTTTACGTTTTACGCTTTTTGGCTTTGATCTCTCCCAATGCTTTGGCAAAACTGTCAATCTGATCCCTCGTATTCATCTCGGTGACAGCCACCAGCATCGCATTGCCGAGGTGCGGATACTCTTTCGAGAGATCGTAGCCGCCCACGATGTTTTGCCCGCGCAGCGCGGCGTTGATCTCCGCAACCGGGCGCGGACATTCGACGACGAACTCGTTGAAGAATTCCTGTTTCATGTTCACGCGATAGCCGGGCAGGCGATTGATTTTGTTCGCGGCGTAATGCGCTTTGTGATAGCACAGTTCCGCGACCTGGCGCAAGCCGGACTTGCCCAGCGTCGCGAGAAACACGCACGCGGCAAGCGCGCAGAGCGCCTGATTGGAGCAGATATTCGACGTCGCTTTCTCGCGGCGGATGTGCTGTTCGCGCGCCTGCAACGTCAGCACAAAGCCGCGCCGACCTTTGGTATCGGTCGTTTGTCCGACCAAGCGCCCAGCCATGCGGCGGATGAACTGGGTCTTGGTCGCAAAGATGCCGAGGTACGGACCGCCGAACGCGACTGGGTTGCCCAGCGCTTGCCCTTCGCCGACGACGACATCCGCGCCGTACTCGCCGGGCGCTTTGTACAGCCCGAGCGAAATGGGATACGCGCTGACGATGAAGAGCGCGCCCGCGGCGTGTGCGCGCTCGGCGTACGGTTTCAGATCGCGCATCTGCCCGAGGAAATCTGGATTCGCGACGATGACGCACGCCGTTTTGTCGTCGAGGTGCTTGTCCACCATCTGTTCAAACGTCGCGCGCGTGTCTTCGTCGCCGACAATTCTGATGGCGTGACCTGCGAGGTACGTGCGAATCGTCGCGCGATATTCGGGATGCAGCGTCGGGCAGACGAGCACCTTGTCGCGGCCCGGCAACTGATTGATCGCAAGGATCGCGCCTTCTGCCGCCGCGGTCGCGCCGTCGTAGTGCGACGCATTCGCCGCGTCCATGCCAGTCAGCGCGCAGATCATGGACTGGTACTCGAAAATCGTTTGCAGCGTGCCCTGGCTGATTTCGGCTTGGTACGGCGTGTACGCGGTGTAGAATTCCGAACGGAACACGAGGTGCGGCACGGTCGCCGGGATAAAGTGGTTGTACGCGCCCGCGCCGAGGAAGCACGCGTGCTCATTCAGGTTCGCGTTGCGCGCTGACAATGCCTGCATCTCGCGCAGCAGGTCGAGTTCGGACAGTGCGCGCGGCAGATTCAGTTTCGGATACAGCGTCTCTGCCGGCACGTCCAGAAACAAATCCTTCACCGACTCGACGCCGATAGTTTTCAACATCGCGGCGCGGTCGGCGTCGGTGTTGGGGATAAAACGATGGCTCATTGTTCTGCCTCAAATCTCAGTTTTACGCTTTACGNNTCGATCTTGGCTTGGTACATCGCCGCGTCGAGCAGTTTGTTCATCTCAGCAGAGTCGCTGGGGCGGATTTTGATGAACCAGCCCGCGCCGAACGCGTCTCGGTTGACGAGCGCGGGATCGGCGGCAAGTGCGTCGTTGATCGCTTCGACTTGACCGCTGACCGGCGCGTACACATCGCTGGCGGCTTTCACCGACTCGACGACGCCGAACCCTTCGCCGGACTTGACTTCTTTGCCGACGGCGGGCAACTCGACGAATACGATGTCGCCGAGTTGATCTTGCGCGTAATCCGAGATACCGATGACGACCAGGTCGCCTTCCGGTTTTGCCCATTCGTGCGATTCGGAGTACTTGCGGTCGGAAGCGTAGGTGATTGGTTTGTCTGACATGGTTTCTCCTTTCAAATTGCTATTGACAAATCGAGTGAGGCGTGCTAGTATTCAGTTAAGATCGGGTGGCTTGGTGACTCTACGGTATCCACCCCGTAGTGTAAGCAAGCAGCAGCGCACAGTAAGGGCGATCCGTCGCTTGACGACGTTGGCCGTCTCGACTACGGTCGGGAAAAAAGTGCCCCCCCGATCTTTCCTATTTGATCACCGCGAGAAACTCGCGGCGCGAAATTTTGCGCTCTGCTTTCGCTCTACCTGCGTAAACCGACCAAGCTTTGTGGTGCGCGGGTGATTGTTTTCCAATCCGTTTGAACACGATACGTTATGCGGAAAAAGACGGCTCAACGCGGCGAATCAAATGTAACAGCATGGCTCTGATGTCACTGTCGTGTCCGTGATACTCCAAGTCAATTTGGATCAAGCCGAGTTGGAGCAAATGCTTTTCCAGAAGCAGGAACAAGGCAGTCGCGAAGAGCCGAATAGTAATCTGGGTCGGCCCAAGTCTCTTCTGTCGAAGAACGTCGAGCCCGGCTCGCTTGGCTTCTGCTGGAATGACGATTGAATAACTGATGTCATTCGAGAAGGCAAGGATAGTCAACTTGCCAATTGCCTCTATCTTTCCACTCTGATCCACTTCGACGTTGCTTCGATGCGCCATCGCGCTGCCGAATCTCCACTTGTGATTTGTCTGCAGAGACCCTCACGATTGATCCCAAATCGCGCAGGCGAGTTTGGGGGTGATTTGTTCGATCCTTGCGCCGGGTAACGTCGCGAGGAATTGGTTGCGCCAATTTGCCTCAGGATTCTCGCCGCGCCGCGCGCGATTCCACGCTTCGACGGCTTGCCATTCTTTCGAGCCAAGACACTGAACACGATGAAAAACGTTTGCAATAAATCGCGGCAGGTTGATTGGCGCGCCATGCCGGCGAAGAAAGCGCAGGCACTCTGCGTAATGCTGGACTTGGCCAAGATACTTGCCTGATCCAGAGCCGGGACTGCCCATGCCGCCCACAATCAAAATTCTTCCGTCGCGGAATGTGAGCGACGCAAGTCTCCGCAAGAGCGTTGGCACGTCAAAGTAAGCCGTGATGTACGCGCCGTAAACGAAATCGAACATTCGGCTGCCAAAGTCAAAGGTCAGCGCATCGCCTTGCACGAATCGAATCGGCTTGTCCGCAGATTGCGCGCGACGCTGTGCGTACGCGATCATCTCTTTCGAGATGTCAATGCCCCAGACCAGGTCAACGCGCTTGCTCATTTCAATCGCGATGCGTCCGACGCCACAGCCGACTTCGAGCGCGGTGCGCGTGTGGGTCGGACAAAAGTGTTGAATGATCGGCAGCGCGATCCAGTCGTTGATGCCATCGCCTTGGTCGTAGCGATGCGCGATGGCGTCATACGTTTGGGCGAGTGTGCTCATTTTCCGCGTGCCCGATTCGGATAAAACGGCGTCTTGACCACGCGCGCTTTCAACGGCTTGCCGCGCACCATCACGTCAAACTCGGCGCCAATTGCGGCGAACTCTGGCGCGACAAATCCGAGACCCAGGTTCTTCTCCAGCGTCGGCGCGAACATTCCCGTCGTGACGATGCCGATGGGCTGCCCGTCCTTTGCGATTTCGTAATTCTTGCGCGCGATGCCGCGATCAATCATCTCGAACCCGACCAGTTTCTTGGTCACGCCTTCGAGTTTGCGCTTCAACAGACAGTCGCGTCCGATGAACACCTTGTTGAGATCGCAGGCCCACAACAACCCGGCTTCAATCGGCGTGGTGTGCGCGTCGATCTCGTGACCGTAGAGCGCCATCTTGGCTTCAAAGCGCAGCGAGTCGCGCGCGCCCAAGCCAATCGGTTTCACGCCGTCGTCCTTGCCGGCGTCGAGGATCGCGTCCCACACGTGCTTGCCCCAACTGACCGGGAGAAAGATTTCAAAGCCGTCTTCACCGGTATAGCCGGTGCGCGCGAGCAAACCGCGCTCGCGCTGAAGCTTGAACTCGCGCGCGTGGTGGTACTTGATCTTCGACAGGTCGAACGATTCCAGTTTTTGGAGCACGCTTTCGGCTTTGGGTCCCTGGAACGCGAGCATGTAAAGCGTATCGGAGATGTCGGTCAGTTCCGCGCGGAATCCGCCAAGATGGGCGCGCATCCACGCAAAATCCTTTTCGCGGTTGGACGCGTTGACGACGACCATGTACTTGATCGTGCCCCTGGGCTTGCCGGGAAGTTTGTAGACGAACGTATCGTCCACAACCGTGCCATCGGCGTAGCACAGAATCGCGTACTTGGCTTCGAACAGGTTGAGCGTCGCAATGTCGGCGCTGAGCAAATGCTGAAGGAACGGCAGCGCGTCCTTGCCGATCACTTCAAACTGTCCCATGTGGTCAATGTCGAACAGACCAGCCGCGTTGCGGACGGTGTGATGCTCGTCGAGAATGCCGGAGTACTGCACCGGCATCTCCCAGCCGCCAAACTCGACCATGCGCGCGCCGAGCGCGAGGTGCGTGTCNNGAAATGTCACGACGGCGTTGAGCGGAAACGCGCGCGGCGTCTTTGCAGAAATCTCGCTGGCGCGAACCGGCGCGGCATCGCCGGCGACGATCTGCACGCGCTCCAACGGGACATCGTGCCCGTCAATTTGCAGCGGGCTGATGCCAAGAAGCGTGCCTGACGCGAGGGTGTTTCTGAGGGAGAGTTGAAACCCGTTGGGGGTGTTCTTGAAACTGCCTGTGACGTACAGTTTCTTGAGGAGAAAGCTTGGAACAAGAGTTGGCACCTTTGCCTCCAATGACTCAGTTCTGCTACAGAGCACACAGAGAGCACACAAGGAAAAATCTGTTTTTCTCCGTGTCCTCCGTGGCTGAAAGCGTGATCGGGTTGGATAGCAGATCAAAAACAAAAAGGATGCGCGCTAGATCGTCGCGCATCCTCTGTTTGTTTGCCTGAGAGATTCGCCCAGCATGATTGGGACTTGCCCCGTCGGCGTTGGACATTTTGTGGGATCCAACTTTCCAGAGACAGGATCTTTCGGGGTTCCTTGACCTGAGAGATTCGCCCGCCGGTCTGCGATCCGGCGGGCTTGCCCCTTCGGTGTTCCAGCCGCCATCAAAAGAGCGATCTGGAAACTCTCCCCCGTTGTTGGTTCGCTTGTTCGACAGTCAAATTATAGACTATCTGGCGGAGAATGTCAAAGTTTCAGTGGTCAAGATCATCGCGCGATCTGCGCCGTAAGAAGACGGATTCTCGCGGGACCGACCGACTTGTTGATGAATTGATGTATAATGTACGGGAGATCTGCAGATTTCCTCATAGGAGACGAGACCAATGACTGATGAAAACCGGCGCGTAATCATCGCCGGAACGACCCGCGACGAACTGGCGAATCTTTTGCCCTTTGCGCGCGTGCTGGCACAGGCGCAAGCGCGCGCCATTTTCTTGCTGGGACTGGTTCCCGTGCCCGAAGGCGAATCCCTCAGCACGGGGGCGCGGCGCGCGCAAGAACTGCGTCGAGCGCTGGGAACGCTTTCGCGCAAAACCGCCGCGCGCACCATCGTGCGCGTGGCGCATCATCCCTGGACCGAAGTCCAGGCGGCAGTGGATGCCGGGGCGAAGGATCTCTTGTTGGTGAATTTCGCCAGCGCGCTGCCCGAGCGTGTGCTGAGCGATATGCCCAGCGATGTCGTTGTGGTGAACGGCGCATGTCCCGCCGCACTTGGACACATTCTCCTGCCGATTCGCGGCGGTCCGTACGCCGCGCTGTCGCTCGAAGTGGCTCTGGCGTTTGCCCAGGCCTATTCCGCCGAAATCACGGTCTTACACGCCGCGCCGCCTGAGTTGCTGGAGAATCGAGAGTATTTGGCTTTCCTGGAGCGTCTGCGCGCCCTGTCCGAGGTCACGCGCTTGGTCAATGTGAGCGGCGACCCGGCGCAGGCGATCATCCGCCGAGCCAGGGCCGGCGCGCATCAACTGGTGGTGATGGGCGCGATTGCCCAACCACAGCCGGGCGGTCCGCCGATCGGACCGACCGCCACGCGCGTGATGGAAAAAACGCACGTCCCCCTGCTGATCGTCAAGGCGCATGGCGATTTGCCGGTGCAGCCCGCGCCCGTGGACTATACCATCTCCGTCATCGTGGACAAATGGTTCGCGGAAAACACCTTTCACGCGCACGAGTTCAAGGACATCCGACGCCTCGTCGAATTGAAAGAGGCGCAGGGCATAACCATCAGTCTGGGATTGCCGGCCCGCGACGAGGAAAAGACCATCGGCAAGATCATCCGAACCGCGCAATTCAACTTTATGCGCCGTTACCCGCTGCTCGATGAAATCGTCGTGATTGATTCCGATTCGACCGATCGAACCGCCGAGATCGCGCGCGCCCTCGGCGTGCCCGTGTATCGGCACCGTGATATTCTGCCGACGCGGGGGACGTATGTTGGCAAGGGCGAGGCGCTGTGGAAGAGTTTGTACGTGCTCAAAGGGAACATGATCGCGTGGATTGACACCGACATTCTGAACATCCACCCGCGCTTTGTGTACGGAATTCTGGGCCCACTCATCAAAGAGCCGCGCCTGATGTACGTGAAAGGTTTTTACCAACGCCCGCTGCGCTTGGGACGCCACAGTCAAGCCCGCGGGGGCGGGCGCGTGACCGAGATTGCCGCGCGCCCTCTGCTCAACCTGTTTTATCCCGAATTATCTGGAATGGTGCAGCCGCTGGCGGGCGAATATGCCGGTCGCCGCGAGGCATTAGAGCGCGTGCCGTTCTTTACCGGCTACGGGGTTGAAGCGGGCTTGCTGATTGATCTCGCGGACCAATTTGGCTTGCGCGCGATCGGGCAGGTTGATCTGGAGGAACGCGCGCATCGCAACCGCTCGCTGTTTGCGTTGAGCCAAATGGCATTTGCGATTATCCAGGTTGTACTCCAGCGCGTGGGCGCGGCGCGCGGCGTGAAATTGCTGAATGATTTGAACAAGAGCATGAAACTGATTCATTACACAGCCGACGAATTTCACCTCCAGGTCGCCGAGATTCGCGATTTCGAACGTCCGCCGATCATCACACTGGCGGAGTATCGCCAGAAACGCGCGGCGCTGAGATGATCGAACAGCGCGCGTTGACCGCGCGGACAACGGATTGCATTTATTCCTGAAATGTGGCAATATGTCGCCGCAGGCGCAAAACCACGCGAGGCANNTACGCGGCGAAGCGCAACGCCAAGCGAATCACGCAGTTCGACATCGCAATCAGCGCGGCGGCGGACGAAAGCGCAGACGCGCTCCGCTTCCATTTCGAAAACCTGACGCGCGGCACGATCGCCGCAGGCGCGCGCGTTGAGATCACGCGCGTCCCCGCGCAGGCAAAATGCCTCGACTGCGGAAACGCATTTGCCTTAGAATCGCAGGAACTGCAATGTCCGCGGTGTGCCAGCCCCCGCGTGCGTGCGCTTGTACAAGACGAATTCAAACTCACGAGTATTGATGTCGAGTGACAGCGCACAAGCGATTGCGGATCGAAATCCATGGCGCGGTTCAGGGAGTCGGCTTTCGTCCGTTCGTGTACCGCCTCGCGACGGAACTTGGGCTCAACGGTTGGGTGATCAACGACACGCGCGGCGTCTTTATCGAAGCCGAAGGCGCGGCGTCGGCGCTATCACGTTTCCTCGAACGCCTGCCCGCCGAAAAACCGCCGCGCGCGATCATTCATTCACTTGACTCTTCCTGGCACGATCCGACAGGATATTCGAGATTCGAGATTCGCCACAGCGATGACGCGGGCGCGAAGACGGTTCTCGTCTTGCCGGACATCGCGACCTGCGCCGATTGCCTCGCCGAAGTTCTAAATCCCGCCGACCGCCGCCATCGTTATCCGTTCACCAACTGCACGAATTGCGGTCCGCGTTTCTCGATTGTCCAAGCGCTGCCGTACGATCGTCCGAACACGACGATGCGGCGGTTTACGCTGTGCCCGACTTGCCAGCGCGAGTACGCGAATCCGCTCGACCGCCGCTTTCACGCGCAGCCGAACGCGTGCCCGACGTGCGGTCCGCACCTTGCGCTCTGGTCAGCGCGCGGCGACACGCTTGCCGAACGCGACGAGGCGTTACACAAGACCGCCGATGCGCTGCGCGCCGGGCAAGTCGTCGCGGTCAAAGGTCTCGGCGGGTTCCTCTTGATGGCGGACGCGCGCAACGCGCGCACGCTTGCCGAATTGCGCGAGCGCAAGCCGCGCCGCGACAAACCCTTCGCGCTGATGACACGCGATCTAGCGCAAGCGCGCACGCTGTGCGAGATTGACCTGCCGGCGGAAGCGTTACTCACGTCGCCGGAATCGCCCATCGTGCTCTTGCGTCGAAAACCCGACGCGCCAGTCGCCGAAACCGTCGCGCCCGGCAACCCGTACCTCGGCGTCATGCTGCCGTACACGCCGATGCATCATTTGCTTCTGTGCGAAATAGATTTCCCGGTCGTCGCAACGAGCGGCAACCTAACCGACGAGCCGATCTGCACCGATGAGTACGAAGTGGTCAAGCGTCTGGGGCATCTTGCCGATTTGTTTTTGGTGCACAATCGCCCGATCGCGCGGCACGTGGACGACAGCGTGCTGACCGTCATGCTGGGCGAACCGCGATTCTTACGCCGCGCGCGCGGCTACGCGCCGCTGCCGGTTCTGGTTCCTCGCGCAGTACCGACGATTCTCGGCGTTGGCGCGCATCTCAAGAACACGGTTGCCCTCGGCGTCGCGAACCAAGTCTTTATCAGCCAGCACATCGGCGACCTCGAAACCCCGGAGGCGCTGAGCGCGTTCGAGCGCGTGATCGCCGATTTTCTAAAACTCTACGATGCCACGCCCGTCGCCATCGCGCACGACCTGCATCCGGATTATTTGTCAACGCGCTGGGCACAGAGTAGTGCGGGCAGCGCTGCCCGGACCACAATTCCCGTTCAACATCACCACGCCCACCTCGCCGCGTGCCTTGCGGAGAACGGCGTTGAGGAACGCGCGCTCGGCGTGACGTGGGACGGCACCGGCTATGGAACCGACGGTACGGTGTGGGGCGGCGAGTTTCTTTTGGGCGATGCGGCAGATTTCGCGCGCGTGGCTCATCTGCGCCCGTTCCGCTTGCCCGGCGGCGAAGCGGCAGTCAAAGAGCCGCGGCGTTCCGCGTTCGCGTTGCTGTGGGAATTGTACGGCGAAGCGATTCTCGAACGCGACGCTCTCGCGCCGGTGCGTGCGTTTCGCCCTGCCGAACGGCGAACGCTGGCGCACATGCTCGCGCGCGGCGTTAATGCGCCGGTCACAACCAGCGCGGGCCGCCTCTTTGACGGTATCGCCGCGCTCGTCGGTTTGCATCAGCAAGTCAGTTTTGAAGGGCAAGCCGCGATGGCGCTGGAGCATATTGCAGATGTGAATGTGACNNTCATCCTTCTGTCTTGACTGGCAGCCACTCATCGAAGCCGCGCTGGGGGACTTGTCACGCGGCATGAAAACAAGTATCATTGCGGCGCGGTTCCACAACGCGCTTGTAGAAGCCATCGTCGCGGTCGCGCAGA
>DHFK01000102.1:44569-82601 GCA_002400365.1 Anaerolineales bacterium UBA4826
GAACGCGCGGCAACGCGATTGACCCAAGCCGGGCATCGCGTTCTACTGCACCGGCAGGTGCCGCCGAACGACGGGTGCATCAGTCTGGGGCAGGTCGTCGTCGCGGCGGCAAGGGTGAGACAATCACGTTGACTGTGGAGGAAAGAGTATGAAGTATCAAGACATCCTTACGATTGAACCAGGTAAGCGTGGTGGGAAACCGTGCATTCGCGGTATGAGAATTACGGTCTATGATGTCCTGGAGTATCTTGCTTCCGGGATGACGCAAGAAGAAATCCTCGCGGATTTTCCTTACCTCACGAAGGAAGATATTTTGGCTTGCCTCAGTTATGCGGCGAGACGTGAACAGTCTGCGTTGGTTGTTCAGCCATGAAATCGCTTCTGCTCGATCACAATCTGTCGCCGCGTTTAGTCAACCGTTTGTCTGATCTGTATCCCAACTCAACGCATGTAGAATCTGCCGGACTTGCTACCGCGTTAGATCGGACGGTGTGGGAGTATGCGCGTCGAAACGATTGCATGATCGTGACCAAGGATGCGGATTTCGGCGAACTGGGCTTGCTCCTTGGTTTCCCGCCCAAGGTGGTGTGGATACGTCACGGCAATTGCTCGACGAAAGAAATAGAGGAGATACTGCGCGAAGGTTATGATGCGACAGAAGCGTTTAGCAAGGATCCGAACTCGGGCGTCATCGAACTATTCTGATTCAAAATGCTGATGTGCGGGTGGGTGACGTCGTGTTGGTTCACGCGGGCGTTGCGGTGAGCAAGGTTGAGTCAGAGAATCGTCGCGATGAACGCGACGCGAAGGAGGAGTGCGTATGTGTCTTGGTGTCCCAGGTAAAGTCGTCGAAATACAGCAGAATTCCGTCGGCATGACGATGGGCAAAGTGGATTTTGCCGGCGTTGTCAAAGACATTTGCCTTGCCTACGTGCCCGAAGTCAAGGTCGGCGAATACGTCATCGCGCACGCGGGCTTTGCGATCAGCCAGATCAACGANNGCGCAGAAATTCGTCCAGGCGATTCAACGCACGGTCACGCGCCCGTGGGCGATCATGGAAATCTGCGGCGGGCAGACGCACACGCTGATCAAGTTCGGAATTGACCGCCTGCTCCCCGAACAGATCACGCTCGTTCACGGACCGGGCTGCCCGGTGTGCGTCACGCCGCTCGAGTTGATTGACAAAGCGATTGCGATTGCGCAGCGTCCTGAAGTGATCTTTGCGTCGTTCGGCGATATGCTGCGCGTCCCCGGCTCTAAAGACGATTTGCTCAGCGTCAAGGCGCGGGGCGGCGACGTGCGCATGGTCTACTCGCCGCTCGACGCGGTGAAACTCGCGCAGAAGAATCCAGAGCGCCAGGTCGTTTTCTTCGCCGTCGGCTTTGAGACGACCGCGCCCGCGAACGCGATGGCGGTCTGGCAAGCCCGGCAACTCGGTTTGAAGAATTTCTCGATCCTCTGTTCGCACGTTCTCGTGCCGCCTGCGATGGAAGCGATCCTGGGTTCGCCGCACAATATGATTCAAGGATTTCTCGCCGCCGGTCACGTCTGCACGGTGATGGGCTATTGGGAGTACGAACCGATTGTCGCAAAATACCGCGTGCCGATCGTCGTCACCGGCTTTGAGCCGCTTGACTTGTTGCAAGGAATCTATATGGCGGTGAATGCGCTGGAGCAAGGACGCGTACAAGTCGAGAACCAGTACGTTCGCTCGGTGCGCCGCGATGGAAATGTGCCCGCGCAGAAATTGATGCGACAGGTCTTTGAGGTGACCGACCGCAAGTGGCGCGGTATCGGCGCGATTCCGCAAAGCGGCTATCGGTTGCGCCCCGAGTTTAGCGCGTTCGATGCGGAGCAGCGTTTCGATGTCGCCGCGCTCGCCGCGCAGGAATCGCCGCTGTGCATTGCCGGCGAGATTTTGCAGGGACTGAAAAAGCCGCATCAGTGTACGGCGTTCGGCAAGCAGTGCACGCCGGAGCATCCGCTCGGCGCGCCGATGGTTTCGTCGGAGGGCGCGTGCGCGGCGTACTATAGTTACGGTAGATAGCGTATGGCAAATAGGGTATAGCAAGTGACCATTGGAGCCACCGGCTATACTCTATATGCCATAAGCCATCTGCCCTCTTTGAGGAGCCGGATGACTTTGAAAGTTGACTTGGCCGGTCTGCAATGCCCCATCCCCATTAGCGAATATCCGCACATCACGCTCGCGCACGGGGGCGGCGGACGATTGACGCAGATGCTCATCGAGAAAATGTTTCTGCCCTCGTTCGCGAACCCTGCGCTCGAAATGCTGCACGACGGCGCGATCCTCGACGTTGACGGCGCGCGGCTGGCATTCTCTACCGACTCGTTCGTCATTCACCCGATCTTTTTCCCCGGCGGCGACATTGGTTCGCTCGCGGTGCACGGCACCGTCAACGATCTCGCGATGTGCGGCGCGCGACCGCTCGCGCTTGCGTCCGCGCTGATCCTCGAAGAGGGCTTGCCGATGCAAGACTTGTGGCGCGTCGTGCAATCCATGCAGCAAGCCGCGCAAAATGTGGGCGTGCCGATTGTCACCGGCGATACCAAAGTGGTGGACCGCGGCAAAGGCGACGGCGTGTTCATCAACACCGCCGGCATCGGCGTGATTCCCGCCGGAACCCGCGTCGCGCCGACGCGCGCGCAGCCGGGCGACCTCGTGCTCATTAACGGCGCGATGGCGTTGCATGGCATCGCGATCATGTCCGTGCGCGAAGGGATCACCTTCGAGACCGCGCTGCAAAGCGATTCCGCGCCGCTGCACGACCTGGTCGCGCGCGTGCTCGCTGTGGCAGGCGATCGCGTGCACGTCCTGCGCGATCCGACGCGCGGCGGACTCGCGAGCGCGCTGAACGAAATCGCCGCGTCGGCAAAGGTGGGCATTCGTCTCGACGAGGCGCAGATTCCGATTGACGATGCAGTGCGCGGCGCGTGCGAGATCCTCGGACTCGATCCGCTCTACGTCGCGAACGAGGGCAAGTGTCTCATCTTTGTCGCGCGTGAAATGGCGGACGCGGCGCTTGCGGCAATGCGCGCGCATCCGCTGGGCAAAGACGCGGCAATCATCGGTCAAGTGGTGGCGGATCATCCGGGCAAGGTGTACTTGCGCAGTCGCATCGGCGGCGTGCGCGTGGTGGATATGCTTAGCGGCGAGCAGTTGCCGCGGATTTGTTGAGGTTGGGAAGAGGTCGGCATGAAACGAGTCTTGATTACAGGCGGCACCGGTCTCATCGGACGCGCCCTAGCCAATGACTTGGTTCAGTCTGGATACAAAGTAATCGTCCTCAGCCGGAACCCAGACCAAGCGCGTGGATTTGCGAACAACGCGCGCGTCGAACGCTGGGATGGTCGAACCGCGCAGGGCTGGGGCGCACTCGCGAACGGCGCGACCGCCATCGTCAACCTCGCCGGCGAGAGCATCGGCATTCCGCCGGTACCGTGGTGGTTGCCCGGGCGGAAGCAGAGGATTCGCGCTAGTCGCGTGAACGCGGGGCGCGCGGTGGTCGCAGCGATCAAGGCGGCGACGGAGAAACCGCGCGTCGTGATCCAAGCATCGGGCATCAACTATTACGGCTGGCGTGGCGATCAGGTCGTCACCGAAAAAGATTCAGCGGGCAACGATTTTGCGGCGCGCGTGTGCGTGGACTGGGAAGCGACTCTCGCGCCAGCGGAATCGTTGGGGGTTCGCCTGGCGATTCTGCGGACCGCGCCGGTCCTCACCAAGCAAGGCGGCATCCTCTTCTGGCTCGCGTTGCCATTTCGATTGTTCGTCGGCGGTCCGCTTGGCAATGGCAAGCAGTGGTTTTCGTGGATTCACATTGCCGATCAGGTGCGCGCGATGCGCTTTCTGATCGAAAATGAAAACGCGCGCGGCGTCTACAACGCGAGCGCGCCTGACCCAAAGACCAATGCGGATTTCGGGCGATTACTGAGCCGCGCGTTAAAGCGACCGTACTGGTTCCCCACACCCGGCTGGGCGATGCGGCTCGCGTTTGGCGAACTGGGCGACACGCTCTTGCTAGGGAGTCAGCGCGTCGTGCCGCAGCGATTACAGGAAGCCGGTTTCCAATTTCAATTCGCCGATGCGGCAAGCGCGTTAGAGGATTTGACGCGGTAGACAAGGAGCGAGATGCAAGACAAGTCGTATGCCATCGCCATTGTGGTTGTGCTGGGGATTTGTTGCCTAGGGATGTACGTTGCGATCTCCGGGTATCTCAACAGCAATCCCGCTGCGTTGATCGCGTCTCCTCCGCCGATTTCTCAAGCGACCCAGGTTGTCGTCAATCTTCCGACTGAGACCGCCGCGCCGGTCAAACCGATTCCCACCCAGCCAGGCGCGCCGACCGTCCTGGCGATTCCTTCGCCGCTTGGCGCGTTCCAGACGATCACTGCCGCGACGACGGTGAGCGTGCCCACCCAACTTCCACCGCCGCGTCCGGTCGCGTCTGCGACGCCCGCCGCCCAACCGGCGGCGCAATCATGCGCGGGCTTGCAGTTTTGTTTCAAGGCGGGTCCGCCGGATGCGAATTTAGGTCCGGGTGGATTTGAGTGTCCGCGCAATTACATCTGGGGCATGGTCACGGACGCGCGCGGCAAGGGCTTGCCGAACATTCGGATTCGTTTCAGAGCGCCGAATGGCGAGTTGGGCGAAACGGTGACAAAGGACAAGCCGGACATACCGGGCAAGTACGACGTTCTCGCGCCAAGCGGAACCTTTACGCTCTGGCTGCTCGGACCCAGTGGAGCGCAAGCGAGTCCCCAGGTTCCCGTCTTGGTTCAGCCGTATGCTGGCTCTGGCAATTGTCTGACGCGAGTTGATTTTGTGCAGCAGCAGTGACAAGAATCAAACAACAAACCGAGAGGATTCTTCCCTCTCGGTTTTTCATTCGTTTATTCGTTCCCCATTCGTTGACTCATTTCGGCATGGCTTTGATGCGCACGTACGCGCCGCGCGGATCGCCATTCGGCTGTGTAATGGACCACCAGTACTCTTCATTGTCCTTGGTCCAGTCCGGGTTTGCCATGTAGATCACGAACATTGCGCCGATCCAGGGCGCCCAATTCTTCTTGGCGTATTGGAACGCGGCGACGATGTACTTGGCTTGAGTCTGTTCGTCCACCGCGAACCAGGAGTACGCCGGGTGGATCGGGTCCATCGTCCAGCCGAATTCGAGAATCACGATTTGCTTCGCGCTGTCGCCGCGCGCGACCATAACCTTGCGAATATCTTCGACGTGGCGAAAACAGTAGACGCGTCCGGTCACCGGTTCGCCGTTGTTGTACGCCGGATTCTTTACGACTTCGTCGGGGCTCATTTCGGGCGGCGCTTTGTAACCCGGCGCGTGAACCCCCAGCGCGTCGAAATAGCCCTTGGAATTGTTCTTCATCGCGGTGTACATCTGCTCGACGAATCTCACGTCCGGCATGGCTTCGTCGTTGCTCGTCGAGGTCGGCGTCAAGCCCGCGCTGACGACGATGATGTTGGGATCAATCGCCTTGAGCGTTGTGTACGATGCCTTTAACAGCGCGGCATATTCCGCCGGATTCGGCGGTCTGCCGCACCACTCGCGCGCCAGATTCGGCTCATTCCAAATCTCGTACGCGCGGATGCGCCCTTTGTAGCGCGTGGCAAAGGCAGTCAAAAAGTCGAGCCAGTCCTGCATGTTCTTCGCAGGCCCCATCTGCTTCTTTTCGGCGTTGAAGCAGCCGGGCGCTGCCCACGCCGGCGCGTTGTCCACGCGCGCGAGAACGTCAATCCCTTTGGCGTTCGCAAAGAAGACGGCTTGATCGGCGTGACTCCAGTCGTACTTGCCCTTGCCCGCGCCCTCAATGTCGCGCCACGCAAACTGCTGCTTGACCCAGGTGAGTCCGGCGTCCTTCATCAGGCCCAGGTCGCGGTCGGCGGTTTCGGGGCGCCACCACAGGAACGCTTGCGCGCCGTACTCAGGCGAGTTCATTTTGATTGGCTTGGGTGGAGGCACCGGCACCGGGGTCGCGGTCGGAACGGGTGTCTCCGTGGGCGGCGCTTTTTTCGTTGGCATTGGCGAGTTCGCGGGCTTGGTTGCCGTCGGCATCGGTCTCGGCGGTGACGGTGTAAGCGTTGCTGTCGGCGCGAGCGCAAGACTCAGCAAACTGTCGCCCGCGAAATATCCTACCACCAGCACGCCAAGACAGCAGACCAGCAGAATTCCCAGGGCGGCGATGCCGCCGACGATGACCCAGCGGGTACTCCCGCGCGGTCGTTTGAGTTGTTCGGGGTTTGAGTTTTCTTGCATGGCATACCTGCGGGGCAAATTCTCGTCGTCGAGTGGGCGCAATTATAACACGTGTGCCGCGCGCGAACAAATCCGCGCGCTCAATTGACAATCCCTTGCGACGACTCTATAATCCTGCCTCAAAGGAGCGATATGATTCTCCAGACACTTGTCGTTGGTCCGCTGGCGGTGAACTGTTACATCGTCGGCGATGAAACGACGCGCGCAGCAATCGTCATTGATCCGGGCGGCAACGCGCGCGATATTCTCGATACGCTGCGGCGCGAGCAACTCAAGCCGACGGCGATCGTCAACACGCACGCGCATTTCGATCACCTCCTCGCGTTGAACGAAGTGCGCGCCAAGACCGGTGTGCCGTTCATGCTGCACGCCGATGAAGCCCAGGTTCTGACTAGCGCGCAGTTGGGAGCGGGAATGTTCGGCTTTGCGATGGCGCAGCCCGCGCCTGCCGATCGTCTATTGCGCGAGGGCGATCACGTCCGCGTCGGTACGCTTGCGTTCAAGGTCTTGCACACGCCGGGGCATACGCCGGGCGGGCTTTGTCTGTTGAGCGACAAGTGCGTTTTTGTCGGCGATACACTGTTTCGCGGAAGCATCGGTCGCGCGGATTTGCCGGGCGGCGATTACGCGACGCTGATGCGCTCGATCCGCGATAAACTGCTGACGCTGCCGGACGACACGGTGGTTTATCCGGGACACATGGATGCGACGACCATCGGCGAAGAAAGGCAACTCAATCCATTCCTGCGCCCGCTGGCGACAGGACGGTGGGAAGTGTAGGAGACAAGTTTCCCAACTTGGCCTACTATGATTTCGTTTCAGATGTTCAGTCTTGACTAAACATACGAAACGTGCTATAATCCCAAAACAGAATGAACAGAAAGGAGCGTGGCTTTGAAAAGGGAAGAGAATGGCTCGCGGCGCGCCAAGCTGCACTATGCCGAGGATTTCGGCTTGGCATTTGAACGCGAGGGGTTGCCCCGCATGGCAGGGCGGATTTTCGGATGGATGCTCGTCGCCGAGACGCCGCACCAGTCCTTTCAGGAACTTGCCGAAGTGCTCCGCGCCAGCAAGGGTTCGATCAGCAACATGACCCGCTATCTGACGCAGTTGGGCGTGATCGAGCGGGTGGCGCTGCCCGGGCAGCGCCGCGACTATGTGCGGATCAGACCCAAGTCGTGGCTCTTCTTGCCGGATCAATGGATGGAGACCGTAACCTCCATTCACGAACTTGCCGAACGCGGCTTGGAGTTGCTCGAGCAAAAGGAATTGGAAACGCGTGACCGCCTTGAAGAAATGCGCGATCTCTACGCGTTCTTGGAAGAAGAGTTCCCGGCGTTGTTGGAGCGTTGGGAGAAGAAACACAAGACGCCCGCGCGTTGATGTCTGTCGGCAAAGGTAATTTGTGATTCTCAAGAATCTCTGGCGGCGCAAAACGCGCACGTTTCTAACCCTCATCGGCATTGCCATTGGCGTGGCGGCGGTCGTCGCGCTCGGCGCGATCGCCGAAGGGTTCATCAATTCGTACACGACGATTTTCACGTCGTCCGGCGCAGACATCATTTTGGCGCAGGCGGACGCCGCGGACATTCTCTTCTCGGCGGTGGATGAGACGGTGGGTCCTCAGGTGGCGGCGATGAACGGCGTGCGCCAGGTCGCCGGCGTGCTTTTGGGGATGGTGACCACGCCGGACGCGCCGTACTTTATCGTCTACGGTCTCGATCCGAAGGAATTTGCCATGCGCCACTATAAAGTGATCGAGGGACAGCCGATCGTCGGCGCGCGCCAATTGCTGATGGGGCGCACTGCCGCGCGCGATTTTCGCAAAAAGGTCGGCGATTACTACAAAGTGCAGGACGTCTCCTTCAAGATCGTCGGCATTTATGAAACCGGGCAAAGTGTCGAGGAGATGGGCGCGGTGATTTCGCTGCAAGACGCGCAAGCGGTTTTCAAAAAACCGGCCCAGGTCGCGTACTACCAGATCAAGGTCGTGCGCCCGGAGCAGACACTTTCGGTCATCAAGCAACTGGAGCAGCGCTATCCCAAACTTGCCGCGTCGCGCTCGGCGAACTATATGGATAATCAACAAGAGACCGCGATGCTGCGCGCGTTCAGTTGGGTCATCGGCTTGATGGCAGTGCTGGCGGGCGGCTTGGTGATGGCGAACACGATGCTGATGAGTGTGTTCGAGCGGACGCGCGAGATCGGTGTGCTGCGCGCGCTGGGCTGGCGGCGCAGTCGGGTGCTTCGGCTCATCCTGGGCGAAGCGTTGCTCTTGGGCATCTTGGGCGGACTGATCGGCAACGGCATCGGTATTCTGATGATTTTGGGGGTCAACGAAGTTCCCGGGATGCGCGGATTCCTGGACAATGCGTACACGCCGATGTCCTTCGCGCAGGCGATGTTCGTTGCGCTACTGCTCGGCGGGGTGGGCGGCATCTATCCGGCGTGGCGCGCCGCGCAGTTGCAGCCGGTCGAAGCGATGCGGTACGATGGCGGTCAAGCAAGAATTCAAAATTCAAAATTCAAAATTCAAACGCTCCAATCGCCAACGTCCAATCCTTCGACTACGCTCAGGACAAGTCTCCAATCCCTAATCTCTAGAACCGGCGGTATCGCGCTGCGCAACCTATTGCGCCAGCGGACGCGCACGATCCTCACCGCGCTGACGATTGGGATTGGTGTCGGCCTGGTCGTCACGCTCGGCGGCATGGGCGATGGGATGCTCCAGCAGTTCGGCAGCATGGGGAGCAATATCGGCGACCTGATGGTGAGCGAAGCGAAAGCGTCGGACATGAGTGTGGCGGCGATTGACGAAAAGGTGGGGCGGTACGCGGCAGCGCTGCCGGACGTGCAGAGTGTGACTGGCGTGCTGATGGGAATCGCGTCTATGCCGGGTGCGCCGTACTTTCTCGTCTTCGGTCTGGATCCAACGGGCTATGGGATGCGCCACTTTGCGATTACCGCAGGCGAGCACATCCGCCAGCCGCGCGATATGATGTTGGGCAAGATCGCCGCGCGGAGTTATAAAAAGCGCGTGGGCGATTTGATGCAAGTGTCGGGCAGTAGTTATCGGGTGGTCGGCATTTACGAAACCGGCATTGGTTATGAAGATGGTTCGGCGGTGATGTCGCTCCAAGAGGCGCAGCGACTTTTCAAAAAGCCAAACCAGGTCGGTTTCTACGGCATCAAACTCCGAGATCCCAGCAAAGCCGACTTGGTGCGGCAGCAGATCGAATTGCGCTGGCCTCAGGTCAGTGTGTCGCGCGCGTCCGAGTTTGGAGAAAAGACGAACGATATGAATACCTTTCGCACTTCGACCGACGCGCTCTCGTTCATTTCGATTTTTGTCGGCGGGATCGGCATGATGAATGCGATGCTGATGAGCGTGTTCGAACGCACGCGCGAGATCGGGACGCTGCGCGCGCTCGGTTGGCGGCGGCGGCGCGTCGTCTGGATGATCGTGCGCGAAGCGCTGCTGCTCAGCCTGGTCAGCGGCGCGGTAGGGATCGCACTCGGCATCGGTTTGGGCGAGTTGATCGCACAAGAGCCGACGATGGGCGTGTTTCTCAAGGGCGTCTATTCGCCAGCGTTGCTGACCAAGGCGCTGCTGATCGCCGTGGTGCTGGGCAGCATCGGCGCGCTGTATCCGGCGTGGCGCGCGGCGAACTTGTCGCCGATCGAGGCGCTGCGGTACGAGTGAAGGCAGAAGGCAGAAGGATGAAAGATGAACTGTTCAAATCTGCTCAGGAATTCCGCCTTCATCCTTGTAGGAGGTGGGCGATGTCGAATCTGGATTCGATGCAATCCGATGAGCGCAAGCCAGCCCTGAATCAATCGGGCATCAACCGGCTGATCCAGGTGATCGGGTCAACCGCATTGATCGCAGCCCTGATGTTCCTGGCGGCGGGACGACTGGACTGGATGTCGGCTTGGGTGTTTCTCGCGTTGTCCACGCTCACGTTTCTCACGGCGGGAGTTTACGTCGTGCGAAAAAATCCGGACGTGGTGAACGAACGCGGCAAGGGCGCAGAAGGCGCCAAGACCTGGGATCGCATCTTGACAACTATTTACGCGGCGTTCATGTTCGCAATGTACATCGTTGCGGGAATAGACGCCGGACGCTTTCAATGGTCGGTGATGCCATTGGCATTGCAGGTCTTGGGCGGCAGCGGCTTTGTACTGGGAATGTTGTGGATGTACTGGGCGATGCTTACCAACACTTTTCTCGCGATGGTCGTGCGCATCCAATCAGAACGCGGACACCGAACGGTGAGTTCCGGTCCTTATCGCTATGTGCGCCATCCGATGTATGTCGGGATTCTCGTGTCGTATGGCGCAACGCCGTTGTTGCTCGGCTCGTGGCTTGCGCTCATTCCGTTTGCGATCATGGGCGCGTTGCTCGTGCTCCGCACGTCGCTGGAAGACAAGACATTGCAGAACGAACTTGTCGGCTACGCCGAGTACGCGCAGCGCGTGCGGTATCGGCTGATGCCGGGAGTGTGGTGAAAGTCAAAGGATGAAGGATGAAAGATGAAAGATGAATCAGGTTTCTCCTCTCTTCATCTTTCATCTTTCATCTTTTATTTTGTGGAGGAAACAATGAACTTGCGAAACATCGTCATCGGCATTATCGTACTCGCAGTGCTCGTTGTCGGATTTCTTGCGTTCAGCGGCGGCAGCAACCCGCTGAGTCTGAAGCCGACGCCTACGGCGATTGCGGCGCTGAGCGATCTGGAGAATCTCGTTACCGCATCCGGCACGCTCGTGCCTGCCAAACGCGCGAATCTCGGTTTCAAAATTCCGGGTCAGGTGGTTCAGGTGAGCGTGCAAGCCGGGGATGCTGTCAAGCGCGGCGACGTGTTGGCGCGTTTGGACGCAGCGGAATTGGACGCGGCAGTCGCGCAAGCCAAGTCGGCGGTCGCGCTGGCGCAGGCGAACCTGGATCAGTTGAAAGCCGGCGCGAGCAGAGAGGACATCGCGGCGGCTGAAGCGAACCTCAACACCGCGCGGGCGCAACTCGCCAAGGTGCGCGCGGGCGCGAGCGCGGAAGACATCGCCATCGCGAAAGCGGGGCTGGATCGCGCGGCGTCTGCGCTCAAGGACGCCCAGACCGAGTACGACAAAGTGAAGGACGATCCGGCGATCGGGATGTATCCGCAGAGCGCCGCGCTGCAAGCCGCGACGGAGCAGTACCGCATCGCGGAGGCGCGCTATGCCCAGGTCTTGAAAGGCGCGAGCGCGGAGGATGTTCGAATCGCGGAAGCGGCGGTCGCGGCGGCGCAGGCGACTTTGGATCGCGTCAAAGCGCCAGCGCGTCCCGAGGAAATCGCCGCGGCGCACGCGCGCTCGGACCAGGCGCAAGGCGCGTTGCGTCAGGCGCAGGCGGCGCTTGCAGCGGCGACGCTTGCCGCGCCGTTCGATGGCACGATCGCCGCGGTGAACGTGCGCGAAGGCGAGACGGTCACGCCGGGAATTCCGGTGATCATGCTTGGCGATCTGACGTACCTCCGTTTGGAGACCGACGATTTGAGTGAGACGAACATCGCGCGCGTGAAACTGGGCCAGGTGGTGAACGTGACGTACGAAGCGTTGCCGGGCAAGACGTTCAAGGGCAAGGTCACGCAGATCGCGCCGATCTCGTCGCAGAAGCAAGGCGGCACGAACTATACGGTCTATGTAGAATTCGATCTTCTCGACTCGGCGTTGCGCTGGGGGATGACCGGGCACATCGAGATTGATGCGAAGCAATAGAGGCGCAGAATGGCGAATGTGAAAAGTACTCAAGCGGGCATCGCCTACCTCGATCTGCAAGCGCACGTGGGCATCACCAAACACATCGGCGGGCGTGCGGCGACGGATCGCTTGCTTGCCGATTGTCATGTAGAAAACGCGCGCGAGGTTTTGTGCGTAGGTTGTGGCATTGGCGTTAGCACGGCGTATATCGCCAAGAAATTCGATTGCCACGTTGTGGGCGTGGACATTTCGGACAAGATGATTGAGTGGGCGCGCCTGCGGGCAAAGCGAGAACGCGTCGAGTCCAAAATCGAATTTCGCACGGCGGATATTCAGGATTTGCCGTTTCAAGCCAATCGCTTTGATGCGGTCATCGTCGAGTCAGTGGTGTCGTTCGTGACGGACAAGGCGCGCGCAATACGCGAGTGTGTGCGGGTGACCAAGCCAGGCGGCTATGTGGGACTGAACGAATCGTATCTCACTCAGGCGCTGCCGCCCGAATTGTCGGAGATGGTAGGTCGAACACTGGGCGGAATAGAAATGCCGATGTTGGAAACGTGGCAAGCGTTGTGGGACGCGTCTGGATTGCAAGAGCGCGTATTGCAAACCTATTCGATTGACGCGCGCCAAGAAGTGTCTGACCGGATACGATGGATCGGTGTGCGTTGGACGTTGGAGGCATTTGCGCGGCTGTTCCGTCTTTATCTCACAAGACCGGAGGTCCGGGTGTCGGTCCGAGAACAGTATGGCTCGACGTCCGATGTGCTTGGCAAACTGGAGTACGCGCTATTCGTCGGCAGGAAACAAGTGTAACAAGCGCGGCAGTGAAAGGATACCATGGCCAACGAAAAGAGAATCGTTTGGCGCGATCGAATGGTTCGCAGAGCGGCGGCGGGGTTCGTCGTTGTTACGGCTTTGCCTGCGCTGATCATGTTTCTAGCGGCAGGTCGAGCCGACTGGTGGGAAGCGTGGGTCATGGTCGCCGTGCTGGGCTTCACCACACTCGGCAGCCGGGTGATCCTGTTGCGAAAACATCCCGATCTGGCTCTGGAACGCGCGCGCTGGACAGAGGGACGGGATTCCAAACCCTGGGACAGGGCGCTCATGCCCATCGTCGCGCTCTATGGTCCCTTTTTGATGTGGCTGGTGGCTGGGCTGGACAAACGCTGGAACGGCTCACCGACGCTTCCGCTCGGGTTGGAACTTGGCGCGTTCGTCAGCGTGCTATTGGGATACTTGGTCAGCGTGTGGGCGTTGATCGCGAACAAGTTCTTTTCCGCAGTCGTGCGAATCCAAAAAGAACGCGGACACACGGTTGTCACAACGGGACCGTACCGCTTGGTGCGCCATCCGAGTTATGCGGGTGGGCTGATCGGCTATCTGTTGACGCCGATCGCGCTCGGTACGCTGTGGGTGTACGTCCCGGCTGTGCTGACCGTCATGGCGCTGATCCTTCGCACCGCGCTGGAGGATCGCACATTGCTTGAAGAACTCGATGGCTATAAAGAGTACGCCGCGCGGGTGCGCTATCGTTTGGCGCCCGGGATTTGGTGAATCAGAATTGGAGAACGAATGACCGACGCAAAGAAGATCGTCGTCGAGACGAAAAACCTGACCAAGATCTATGGCGATGGCGACGGCGTGTGCGCGCTCGACAGCGTGAATCTCACGATCCGCGCCGGCGAATTCGTCGCGGTGATGGGGCCCTCGGGCAGCGGCAAAAGCACGCTGCTCAACCTCCTCGGCGCGCTGGATCGCCCGACGAACGGCGTGTGCATGGTGAACGGACAAGACCTGGCAAAGGTCAAGGACCTCGACCGCTTTCGCTCCAAGGCGGTGGGTTTTGTCTTTCAGTTGCATAACCTGATCCCGACGCTCACCGCACTGGAGAACGTCGAAGTGCCGCTGCAAGAGGAGAACATGAGCGATGCCGCGCGGCGCAAGCGCGCGGAAGAGTTGCTGGGGCTGGTCGGTTTGAGCGATCGCTTGCACTTTATGCCGGCGCAACTTTCCGGCGGACAGCGGCAGCGCGTTGCGATTGCGCGCGCGCTCGCGAACCGCCCCGCCATCGTCCTTGCCGACGAGCCGACCGGCAATCTCGACAGCAAAAGCACGGACGAGATCATGGACTTGCTGCGCGATCTCAATCACGCGCAGACGACGACGTTTATCGTGGTCACACACAACCCGGCGGTCGCGCGCGCGGCGGATCGCATCGTCACGCTGCGCGATGGGCGGGTGCTGCGCGACGAAAAGATTGACAACGTGTATCTGGAAGACCTGCGCGAGTTTAAGCAGTCCGCGCTCGGTCACGCGATTCTGGATGGGAACGTGCCGGCGGAGTTGAGCGAATTCGGCGTCGAGCAAATTGCCGCGCCGGTGCGGGAGGTGTTGAGGAGGGTTTGAGGGTGGGGTGGTCGGATGGTTGGGTGGTTTGGCGGGGTATCAATGAGTGAAGCGTCGTATGCACTGTGTAGAGCGCGCCAATGATCTCAAACGTTATTTCCGGCGCGATCAGAGTACTCGGTGAGCGTGTTGATCACCTGGGCGGCGAAACTTTCGCCGACGAGCCGCTTGCCCTGATACTCGACGAACTGGGTGGCGAGTTTGACGAGCGTCTTGGCGGGATTGGGATCGGGCATAGGTCACTCCACGTTGAGGTGTCGTGCCGTTCCTCGAATCACCGGTACTGTAGCGCGGATTGCGCGCGTGTCAACTTACCTGCGGATTGCCAAAACTATCGGGGCAGAGTATAATCGGGCAAATTCAAACGGAGAAGAAAATGACCCACGAAGAAACGCAGAGCGCGATTCCGCCGGGCGACCAAGCAATGCCGGCGACTGAGCCACCGCCCACACCCAGTTCGAGAAGAAGACGCGGGATACCCACGTGGCTCGTCGGCGTCGTCATGCTGCTTGTCGGCGTGGCGATCGGCTTTTTCGGTCGCCCGCTGGTCTTGCCGCCACCCGCGACCGGCGCGGCGGCGCTGGTTCAAGCCGTGCTTGCCCAGACGCGCCACTTTAAGGGCAACGCGAACGCGCCGGTGACGATGATCGAGTTCAGCGACTTTCAGTGACCGTACTGCGGGCATTTTGCCGCTGACGCGTGGCGTCAGATTGAAGAGACGTACGTCAAGACCGGCATCGTGCGCTTTGGATACGCGCACTTTGCTTTCCTCGGTCCCGAATCCGGTTGGGCGGCGGAAGCGTCCGAGTGCGCGGACGAGCAGGGCGCGTTCTGGCAATATCACGACAAACTGTTCGCCAGCCAGGCGGGCGAAAACCAGGGCGCGTTCAACAAGGACAAGTTAAAGCAGTTTGCGGCGGACTTGAAATTGAATGTCGCCAAGTTTAATGCGTGTTTGGATTCAGGCAAGTTTGCCGCGATCGTCGCCGCCGATACGGCTGAGTTTGAATCCATTGGCGTGCAAAGTACGCCCACGTTTCTGATCAACGAGCGCGGCGTGGCTGGAGCGTTGCCGTTCGAGCAGTTCCAGCAGATCATCGAGGCAGAGCGCAGCAAAAAGAAATGACCTCTTGGACCACATCGGCTCGCGCCCAGGCGTTCGTCGCCGCGGTGATTTGGGGCGCGTCGTTCGTCGCCACCAAAGCCGCGCTGCGCGAAATCCAGCCGGTCACACTGATCGTTCTGCGCTTTGCGCTCGGCATCCTCGTCCTCGCGTTTGCCGTCTGGCGTCTGCGCGTGTTTCGATTCGTCGGCGCGCGCGATGTCTGCCTACTTGCCCTCCTCGGCTTGATCAGCATTACGATCCACCAGGGTTTGCAGGCGAATGGCTTGCTCTTTACGACGGCGAGCAGTATGGCGTGGCTCGTCGCGCTCACCCCGGTCTCTTCCGCGCTCCTCGCGTGGATCTTTCTCGCGGAACCCTTTGGCGCGACCAAGATCGCCGGGCTGCTCATCGCGTTCGTCGGCGCGGTGATCGTCGTAACCAAAGGTGAGTTCTCGCCCGAGACGCTGCGCGTCCCCAGCACGACCGGCGACTTGCTCGCGCTAGCCAGCGCGCTCAACTGGTCCATCTTCTCCATCGCCAGCAAGCCGATGCTGCGGCGTTTGCCGCCAACATTGATGATGGCGTATGTCATGTTCTTTGGCTGGGCGATGCTCCTGCCGTTCTTTGCGGCAGCGCAGGGCTGGAATGACGTCAGCCATTTGACGACGCCGGGCTGGCTCGCGGTCGCGTTTCTCGGCGTGTTCTGCTCAGGCATTGCCTACATTTTCTGGTACGCTGCGCTCGCGGCGATTGACGCGTCGCAGGTTGCCGCGTTCATTTACCTCGAACCGTTCGTCACGATGGTGGTCGCGGCGGCGCTCTTGAGCGAAGGGTTCACGCCGGTCTCGTTGATCGGCGGAGTGGCGATTTTGTTTGGCGTGTATCTTGTGAATCGCAAGGTAGCGCAACGCGCCGTGGCGGTCAGCGCGAGTGATTAGAGGTTGGCTTAAGAGGGGTGGTAGCCCAGCCGCGCGGGGCGTCGGAAAAAGGCAGCGCGGCTGCCTTCCCACCCTTTTCAGACGGGCTCTTGGATTTTCGCTGCGCGGGTACGCCGGATCAGTCTGGCGCGATGCGCGCGCGTCAATCGCGCGGGTGGCGCGTGACCGCGCTGCGCTCGCCGTGATCGCGCTGCTATTGCTTCCGTGGTGGTCCCTGGTCTTTATCCGCGACCATGCCGATTGGCTGTGGCAATTGGGCGGCATCGGCATCACCGCGTTCGGTTTTTGGTGGATGTCGCGGTCGGGCGCTGCGCCCGCGCCCGCGATCAAACGCCCGCGCGTGGAAGCGCTGTTTGCGATTGCGCTCGTCGCGCTGTGGATGGTCTGGCGCGCGGGGATTTGCGAAAGAGTGTTTCCCTTCCTGCCTGCCGAGTTCGCGTGCTATAAGAATTGGGAATTTGAAATTATGCCCAAGTTGATCGAGCAGGTCGGGTTCCCAATTCTGGTCTTGTTCGCGGCGGGCTATGGTTGGCGCGCGCAGGGCATTGACCTGAATCTGCCCGCGTGGTGGATTGCGCTGCCGATTCTGTTAGCCGTCGCGGCGTACGGCGTTTACATCTCCGCGGCCGATCTGCCGACCTTCGGGCGGCGCGTCGTCGAATTCTTCTTCGGCGCGGGCTTGCCGGAAGAAGTCTTGTTTCGCGCGGTGCTCCTGACGCGGCTCGAAGCGTGGTGGCGCAGTTCCGCGTGGGCGCTCTTCGGCGCGGCGGCGATCTTTGGGCTGACGCATTTGCCGATTGACTATCTCGTATTCACGTCGCGCGATTGGCGCGAAACGTGGATTATGCTTTTGACTTTTCAGATGGGCTTTGGCGCGGTGTTCGCCTTTGCGTACCAACGCGCGCGCAATGTCTGGGCGCTGGCGCTGTTGCACGCGCTCGTAGACGCGGTATGATTCGCGCATAACGCGAATGACACGCATCAAAAATCGAAAATTCGATGAAACTCAACTCCATGCGCTTGCTCGAATCGCGCAAGATCCCATACGTCGCGAAAACGTACGACGAGTCGGGCGAATTTCACTCCGCGACTGATGCCGCGCAACTCATCGGCGCGTCCGTTCAAGCGGTCTACAAAACGCTCGTCGTCCTGCGCGAGCCGCCGAAATCCGGCAAGCCAATCTTGGTGATGGTGGCCTCGCATCAAGAAGTGGATTTGAAGGCGCTGGCGAAATCGCTTGGCGAAAAGAAACTACGGATGGCGACGCAGCGTGAAGCCGAATCGCTCACCGGCTTGCAAGTCGGCGGCATCAGCGCGCTCGTGCTCCTCCATCGCGGATTCGAGATTTGCATTGACCAGCCCGCGCGCGCGCTCGACCAGATTCACATCAGCGCGGGGCAGCGCGGCGTGGATTTGCAGTTAGCGGCGAAAGACTTGATTGAGATCACGCGCGCCAGAATTGTGCGCGCGACCGCGGAGCCGGAAAATGCTGCCAAGTGACGACGCGCGCGCGTTGGCGCGCGACCACTCTATTTACCTCACAACCATCGGGCGCAGGACGGGCTTGCCGCGCACCGTCGAGTTGTGGTTCGCGTATTCAGAAGGTTACGTCTTGCTGATGTCGCACGAGCGTACGAATTGGTATCGCAATTTGCAGGCACAGCCAGCGACCAGATTCCGCGTCGGTCAGCGCGAATTTCGAGGACACGCTGAGATGATCGCCGATCAAGCGGGCGCGCTGCAACGCATCAAAGATTTGTTTCGCAGCAAGTACGGCGATGCCGTCGTGCGCGAGTGGTATGAAGGGACTGAACGGGTAGCCATTCAGATTCGCGTGGAAGGCAGATTGCAAAAAGAGCACGACTCCGCGCAATCGCAAATCGAAAACTGCTGATGGGGGAATCATGAAGGCGCTCGCATTCTACGAACATGGCGGAATCGAAAAACTACAGATCGTTGACCTGCCCAAGCCGGCGATTGGCGCAGACGACGTGTTGATCAATGTCAAAGCGACCGGGCTGAACCATCTGGACTTGTTCGTCCGCGAGGGCTTGCCCGGCTTGAAATTGCCGATGCCGCACATTCTGGGATCGGATGGCGCGGGCATCGTCGCTCAAGTCGGCGCGAACGTGCGCGAGGTGAAGGTGGGGCAGCGCGTGACGATCAACCCGGGCTTGTCGTGTGGCGCCTGCGAGTTCTGCGTCGCTGGCGAACACAGTCTTTGCGGTGAGTTCAAGATTCTGGGAGAGCATGTGAGCGGCGCTGCCGCAGAATTTGCGCGCGTCCCTGCCGTGAACGTTCTGCCGATCCCCGATGATTATCCGTTCGAGCCAGCCGCCGCCGCGCCGCTGGTTTTCCTGACCGCGTGGCGCGCGCTGATTTCGCGCGCCCGGGTGCGCGCGGGCGAAGATGTGCTGGTTCTCGGTGCGGGCGCGGGCGTTGCGACGGCGGCGATCCAGATCGCCAAGCGCGCCGGCGCGCGCGTGTTCGTCACCTCGTCCTCCGACGAGAAATTGCAAAAGGCAAAAGCGATCGGCGCGGATGTGCTGATCAACTATGCGACGCAAGAGTGGGACAAGGAAGTGTGGAAGGCGACAAACCGGCGCGGCGTGGACGTGGTGTTTGAATCGGTCGGCGCGGCGACGTGGCAAAAGGCGATTCGCTCGCTCCGCAAAGGCGGTCGCCTGGTGACGATCGGCGCGACGACAGGACCGAACCCGCCGGAAGAAATTCGCCAGATTTTTTGGAAGCAAGCGGACATTCTTGGCTCGACGATGTCGAACCAGCGCGAGTTCCGCGAGGTGATGAAACTGGTCTTGCGCGGCGAGTTCAAGCCGGTGATTGACGTCGTGCTGCCGCTCGAACGCGCGCAGGAGGCGCACGCGCGCCTGGCGAAGGGCGAGCAGTTTGGGAAAATTGTACTGACGGTCTAAGGCGTGAAACGTAAAACGTAATCCGTTCCTTACGTTTTACGCTTTACGTTTCTGTGTGTAGNNGTAGAAACGTGATTGAGGATACCTTTCAAAATGGCGCCCTGCCTGATTGGGTCCGCTTTGCAATCGGGCACGCGGAGATTGAGCACGCGCCCGGAATTATCCGTTTTGTCGTAGACGGCGCGGAAGCAGGGCAATTGTCCGACGCCGAGTTGGACGATCATCGCACGGTGCCGCGGGATCGGTTGGCGTGGCGACCGCCGCTGCGGTTGACGGTGCGCGCGCGGATGAGCCATCGTGCCGGCGCGATGCTTGGCACGGCCGGCTTTGGCTTTTGGAACGATCCGTTCGATTGGGTTGGCAACGTTCAGACGCCGCCGAACGCGCTGTGGTTCTTTTACGCCTCGCCGCAGAGCGACATGGCGTTCGCGCGCGGCGTGCGCGGACACGGCTGGAAAGCGGCAGTCCTCAACGCCGGGCGCGCGCACCGGTTGACGATGGCGTTGGGCAATCTGGTTTTTCGATTGCCCGGGATGAGCCAACACGTGTTCCGGCTTGCCGAATCGCGCATCCACGCGCACGAGCAAGTGCTGGACGAGGTCGGGCTGACCGACTGGCACGCGTATCGAATTGATTGGTTGCCGCGCGAGGCATCGTTTTTCGTGGATAGCGCGCTGGTTCTGCGCGCGCCCGATCCGCCGACCGTCGCGCTGGGTTTCGTCGCGTGGGTAGACAATAACGCGGCGAGGATGGGACCCGGACGCGATTTCGATTTCCAGCGGATTGCCATTCCGCAGCGGCAGTGGATGGAACTGGCGCGCGTGCGGATAGAACCATTGGAAAGCATCCGGTAAATTGAATTGATTGACAAAGTTGGTCAGAGATTGTAGAATGCAAGCGTGAGAGTCTTGGAGCTTGGAACTTGATTGGAGAGTGCGATGACCATTGGCAGCTCTGTGAACGAAGCAAGGCTGTTGGAACGCACCTACAAGATGCTGGAAGAACCGCTTCTCGGCGACCAGGATGTGGACACGAAGGTTCGTCGTCTCCTTGAAGCCGAGTATCTGCGCCGCCTCGCCGCATATCACCATGTAGATCGCACGCTGTCTCACAAATACGGGATGTCCTTTCAAGCATTTGTAGACCATCGGGTTGCCGAGCAACGGGGCTTTACTGCGGACGTTGAGGCTGACGCGATGGATTGGGAAACGGCGGTGAGTGGAATAGACACGATCGAGCGCAAGTTAAGGGAATTGCGCGAATTCGCTGATGTACAGCACGGCTGATCTCCGCCAAGAAGCGCAATAAGCGCTCGAAAGGGTGTGGTTCGTGCAATCGGTAGAAGAAACTGAACGCACTGACCTCACCCTTTCTTTGCGGTTGCGTATCCGCCCAGGTCTCTTCGTCCAAGCCTTCTTGGGCGAAAGGTTTTGAGCCGAAGCCGTTGCTCAAGTTCCTGTCGCGAGTCGAAGATTTACTGCTGGAACACGCGCGGTTATAAGAATGTTGCCACACCAGGATCGCGGTCGCGATCGCCCCACCGCGCAAATGATTCACGCGTTCGAGCAGTTCAATCGCGGCGAGTACTGGGAGCAGCACGAAACGCTGGAAGCGGTTTGGCGCGCGGAGCCGGACGAGGCGATGCGCAATTTCTACAAAGGCATCCTGCAGGTCGGCGTTGGGTTTCATCACATCACGCGACGCAACTATAGAGGTGCGGTCAAGGTGCTGACGCGCGGCATCAACTACTTGGCGCCGTATGCGCCACGCTGTATGGGCGTAGACGTGCGGCGCTTGACCGAAGAGGGGACGCGAGTGCTGGAACAAGCGCGCGCGCTGGGACCCGAGCGCATCGGCGAAATCAAGTTGGCAGAGTTGCCGCGCGTGCATTACGAGCCATCGCCATGAGCAAACCGCTGCTGGGCGCAGCGCTCACGTGGGCGTTCGCCGTGCTCGGCGCGATCGGCGTCGCAAACTGGTTGCAACTCTCGGCGCGAGATACGATTCTGGCGGTGATTGCCGTGGCGGTCATTGCCGTTTTCGGCGCGTTCATTCCGATACTGCGGCTTGGCCGCAAATCCTAAATCGAAAATCTGAAATCTGAAATCGAGGAGCGACATGGCATACGTCATCGCCGAACCTTGCATCGGCGTCAAAGACAAATCGTGCGTCGCGGTCTGCCCGGTGGATTGCATTCACGGCACCGACGAAGACGAGATGCTCTACATCCAGCCCGACGAGTGTATTGACTGCGGCGCGTGCGTACCGGAATGTCCGGTCAGCGCGATCTTTCCGCTCGACCAAGTGCCGCCCCAGTGGCAGTCGTACATTCAAAAGAACGCCGACTATTTCAAGAAATAAAACTCCCCGCGGTGTGAGGCAGATGTGAAGCGAACGGTGCGCGCGGCGCAGTGGACGATGTGGGCGATGGTGGTCTGCGTTCTAGCCGCGTGCGCCGCGCCAACGCTTCGCCCCGCGCCAACACCTGCCAGTCCCATTGCAATCCCAACCGTTCAGGCGACCGCGCCGGCGCGCACTCTGTCGCCGACGCTGGTTCCGCGTGGACTGTCGCCCACGCCGCGCAAGGCAATCCTCACGCCGATTCCCCCAGTGGCGCCGCTGCCGACGGCGCGCCCGCGCCAGTTCGATGATGTGGACGCGCGCGCGCTTCTCGCCGCGCTTTTTCCCGATGTCAAGTTGACTCCGGTGGATGACGTCTTTCGCGTCAACGACGATCCCACCTGGACGATGTGGGTCAACGCGCGGGTCGAAGGGCAATTCACGCAGGATACCGTCGAACTCGCCGCGATCATCGCGAACGACGCGCCGCATCTTTCGGCTGAGCAAGCCAGACGCTATGCGCCGTGGGGCTCGTTCCTCGCGATTTTCCAGACGCGCAATGGCGGTCTCCAGGTCGCGCAGCGCGCCTTTCTCTTCCCGACCGCGATGTCGCCGCTTGCCTTCGACGCGCGGATTGACCGCGCGGCTGATTTCGATCACGACGGTCAGAACGAGTTGCTGATTATCACGACCGCGACGCGACTGGGTATTACGACAACCGCCGCGTTCCTGTACATGTGGAACGATCAGGCGTTCGTCCCACTTTGGTCAGCGCCCGTGGGCGAAGACAACACGGGCGCGCTGAACCAAGCCGAGTATTTTGTCGTCGCATCGGAAATCCGTTTGGCGGACATCAACGGCGATGGGATGGACGAGATCTTGGTGGATGGTACGCGCGTGGATTACGCGATGGACGCTTTGGGCTTGCCGGATACCGACCGCGAAATCGCGCGGCGCAGTGAGCGGCGGCTGTATCGGTGGGGCGGCGCGGCGTTCGTTCCCGACAACGCGCGGACAACGCCGCTGCCAACGTTAGCCACGCGTTCGTCGCCTTGACATTGTTTTAACACTGCGATTATAATAGCCCCACCTTTTTGGAATCGGCGCGCGAGGAGAATACGATGTACCGCCAACGCAAATTGCTCGTTGATCGTCTCGAAACCAGCGGCAAAGAGTACGCCAGGTATTTGGCAGAATTGCCGGAGGAACAAATCCACGCCGTCCCAGCGTCGAATGAATGGAGCATCCATCAGACCGCCGCGCACATGCGCGACACAGAACAGTACGTCTTCCTGATTCGTGCGCAGCGCATTCTGAAGGAAGACCATCCCGTGGTCCAGGATTTCGATCAAGCCACGTGGTGGCGCACTCATCCCTATGCGCCCGACGAGCCGCTGAAGCAGATCATCGCCGAGTTTCGCGCGGCGCGACGCAAACTGGCGCGGCTCTTACGCCAGGCATCCGCCAAGGATTGGAATAGATTGGCGACTCATTCCGCGTACGGCACAATCTCGTTCGATTGGCTGGCAATGCACTGTTACCATCATACGCTCGAACATATCGCGCAGATCGGTTACCTGCGCGAGAACGCGGTGCTGAAGGAATTGAACTGCTGATTGGAAGGAGGTCATCGTGTCGCGCTTGAATTCTGGCGAACTGTTAGCCGCGGCGATCTTGATCGTTCTCGGATTGCTGCTGCTCTTGGGCAACGTCGGCTGGCTCGCTTTGAATTGGGGCATGGTGTGGGCGTTGCTGCTGGTGCTGTTCGGCGTCTGGATGATCTGGCGCGCGCTTCAGCCAACCTCCTCCGCCTACACTTATGGGGGTGTGTCCTACGGTTTCGGCGATTATTGCCCCGACCTGAGCGGCAAGGAGATTCGCCGCGAGAGTTTTTCCCACGGCTTGGGCGATTTCGACTTGGATTTGACGCGCGCGGTCTTCCCGGAAGGCGCGCAGGTCGTGCGCGCCTCCCACGGCTTGGGCGATTTGACGGTGATCGTGCCGCGTGACCTCGCCGTGCGCGTGAGAGCCAGCGTGGGCTTGGGCGACGTCAAGTTGTTTGGCGAGAGGTCCGGAGGCATCGGTCCGCATCTCACCTTTCAATCGGATGATTACGCGACGGCGACGCGCAAGTTGGACCTCGAAGCGAGCGTTGGCTTGGGCGATGTGAAGGTGGTGCGCGCCACTTGATTGCGGATTAGGAATTACGCGTGAGGACTTGCCTAATTCTCAGTTCAATGGAGACAACATGACATTCGAAAACATCATCGTGACGATTGACGGCGCGATCGCGCTCATTCAACTGAACCGTCCCAAAGTGCTGAACGCGCTCAACGGCAAGTTGATGACCGAACTGGGCGACGCGGTCGAAGAACTGGACCAGAACGATGCGGTGCGCTGCATCATCATTCACGGCAGCGAGCGCGCGTTCTGCGCCGGCGCGGACATTGACCAGATGAAATCGGCGACGCCGCTGGTGATGCTGCAAAGCGCCTGGATCAATCGGAATTTCGACCGGCTGCGCAAGGCGACCAAGCCGATCATCGCCGCGGTCAGCGGCTATTGCCTGGGCGGCGGCAGCGAACTGGCGATGGCGTGCGACATCGTCATCGCGTCCGAATCGGCGCAGTTCGCGCAGCCCGAAATCAACATCGGCATTATTCCGGGGGCGGGCGGGACGCAGCGCCTGCCGCGTGCCATTGGCAAATCGCGCGCGCTGGAGTTGATTCTGACCGGCAAATTCATGTCGGCGAAGGAAGCCGAGGCGCGCGGCTTGGTGTCGCGCGTCGTCCCAGTCGAAATGTACCTGGAAGAAGCCAAGACGCTGGCGCGCGAGATCGCGACCCAACCGCCCGTCGCCGTGCGCTTTGCCAAAGCCGCCGTCAACAAGGCGTACGAATTGCCGCTGACCGAAGGACTGGAATTCGAGAGTCGCATTTTCCACATCTTGTTCTCGACGGAAGATCAGAAAGAGGGCATGGCGGCGTTCCTGGAAAAACGAAAACCGGCGTGGAAAGGGAAATAGCGCGTGCCAGAATCGGTGGAACCAGAACTGATTACGATCATCGAAGGACCGTCGCCCGATTTTCGCCTGGTGGGGGACGTGTGGGCGCTCTCGGTGCTTGAGGGACAATCGGCGTACATCCCTGCCGCGTGCCAGGTGCGATCATTCAACGGCAAGAAACTGATCGAGCGCTGTCAGCGCGCGTGGTCCACCCAGCGTCCGACGCTGCTGGATTATCGGCAGGTGGATGGCTTGCGTCGTCAGGTCGAAATTCTTGGCGCGCGGCTGGACAAGGTCGAAGGTGTGGATGTGCTGAACTTTTGGGTGCGTCAGCCGGTTCGCCATTTGATCGGCGGCGGTTCCAGCAATGACCTGCCGGTGATCGAGTGAGCCATGACAAACCTTCGCGTTGGCGTCGTCGGAATGGGTTGGGGACGCTTGCAGTTGGAAGCGTTTCGGCGCGTCAGGGAGTTTCAGGTCGTCGCGCTCTGCGACGTGGAGCACGCGCGCGCGCAAGATATCGCGCGGGAACACAAAATCGAACACGTCTTGGCTGACTATCGCGATTTGGTCGCGCGCGCGGACGTTGATCTCGTCAGTATCGCCGCGCCGCCCGATCTGCACAAACCGATCGCGCACGCGGCGATACAAGCCGGCAAGCACGTCCTGGTGGAAAAGCCGCTCGCGCTCAACGCGTCCGACGCGGGCGAACTGCTGACAGCGGCAGAGGGCGCCGGCATCGTCCACGCGGTTGATTTCGAAATGCGCTTTCTGCCCGCGCTCGCCTACGGCAAAGAGTTGATCGAAGAAGAGTATCTTGGGCAGTTGCTGCGCGTGGACGTGACGATGAGCACGGAGCGTCCCTGGGGCGAACACGGCAACTGGGCAGCCGATGACGCGCGCGGGGGCGGCGTCCTGATGGAACTCGGTTCGCATTTCATTGACCTGTTACTGTGGTGGTTCGGCGCTGCGCGCGCTGCGCTTGCCGGTCGGCGGACGCATTTCCCGACCGTGAAGACTGCAACCCCCTCCCAATCCCTTCACCCAACCGGGGGAGGGCGCGTCACGGGCGACGATGCGTTCTGGAGCGTGCTGCAATTCGAGCGCGGCGGCGAGGCGTTGTTGAATTTTGTTACCGGCGCGCGGCGCGATGCCGGCTGGAGCATCTGCGCGTACGGCTCGCTCGGTTCGCTCATTGTCCAAAGCGGACAGTTGCTGGGCAGGCGCGAAGGCGATCGCGAGATAGCGCGGTTGCCGATTCCCAAGCGCTTGGAGTTGGGCGACCACCCGCAAGACCCGCTGATGTGGGGCATGGCGAAACTCTTCGAGCGCGTGGCAGACAAGATCAACCGCCCCCGCGACGCGAAACCCTTTCCCGATTTCCGCGCTGGCGTCGCCGTCGCGCGAGTGATTGACGCGCTGCGCCGCGCGTCGGATGAGCGCGAGTGGGTGGAAATCACATAGGCAAGAGGAGGCACAATGACGTACTCAACTTTGCTCTACGACAAAACGGACGGCGTCGCGACGATCACGCTGCAGCGGCCTGAAAAGAGCAACGCGTTCGACGAGACGATGATCGCCGAAATGCTTGACGCGCTCAGAGCGGTTGAGCGCGACGCGCAAGTGCGCGCGATCGTCGTCACCGGCGCGGGCAAGCATTTCTGCGCGGGGCAGGACCTGAGCGTGTTCGTCGAGCGCGGACAGTCCCCCGAAGGCATCAACTTTGCCGCGCACCTCCGCAAGACGTACAACGTCATCGTTTCGCGCATCCGCGCCATCGAAAAGCCCTTTATCGCCGCGGTCAACGGCGCGGCGGCGGGCGCAGGATTGGGGCTTGCCTGCGCGTGTGATTTGCGGCATGCGTCGGAGCAGGCAAGGTTCCGAATGGCGTTCATCGGCATTGCGCTCGCGCCGGATTCGGGGACGGCGTTCTGGCTGCCGCGTCTGGTCGGCTTGGGGCGCGCGACCGAAATGGCGCTGACGAACGAATTGATTGACGCGAACCAGGCGCTGCAGTACGGCTTGGTCAATCGCGTGTTCAAGCCGGACGAGTTGCTGCCGCGGACGCGCGAGTTTGCCATCCAACTCGCGCACGCGCCGACGAAAGGTATCGGCTTGACCAAGCGCGCGCTCAATTACGGACTGACTGCCGATCTGGACGCGACGTTGGAGTACGAAGCGCTCGTCCAGGAAATTGCCGGGCATACCGCCGATCATTTGGAGGGCGTCAAGGCGTTTGTCGAAAAACGCGCGCCGGAGTTCAAAGGCAAATGACACAGGGCTGAGTAGTTTGACAATGTCACATTTCTTTTTTGCCACACGCTTTGCGTCACACGGAAACACACAGAAAGAAGAAGAAGATTCTGTGTGGTTCAGTGGCTAATCTGACATTGCCAAAGTAGATACCCTCTTTCATCTTTCATCTCTTTTGGAGGTAACATGGCTGACCGCAAGATCCAGAAACTGCTCGAAGGGTTGCAGAGCGACTTGGAGCGCGAACTGCGCGCGACGCTCCAATACATGTACCAGTCTTCGGTCCTGTTGGGGGTTGGCGCATTGAGCATCAGTCCGCATCTGCGCCAAGAAGCCGGCGAGGAGTTGAAGCACGTGGCGTTCTTGAGCGATCAGATCGTCGCGCTGGGCAGCACGCCGAAATTGACTGCGCCCAAGTTCGGCGAGGCGCGCGATCTCAAGCAGATGTTGGAAAACGATCTCGACCTGGAACGCGAGGCGATTCTGGAATACCGCGAACGCGTCAAGCAGGCAGAAGCCGCGGGCGAAGTCGGCTTGAAGATTCGGCTGGAAGAATTGATCGCCGAAGAAACCGAGCACATGCGCGCTCTGGAAAAGGTCTTGCGCGGATGGCAATAAGGGTCAGTAGACCGTCAGCAATAGAGAGTCGCCAGTATCTGGAGGGGCAACCCTCGGTNNTTTGGTCTCTGCAAAGCGGCGGTTCTCAAAGCCGCCGTCGAACTGGAGATCTTTACGCGCATCGCCGAAGGCCATCGCACGGTCCCTGCGCTCGCGCGCATCGGCGGGATGACGGAACGCGGCGTCCGTATCCTGCTCGATGCGCTTTGTTTTAGCGGGATGCTGGCAAAGCAGCACAACGAATACAAACTCGCGCCGACGGCGGAGGCGTTCCTGGTCAAGGGCAAGCCCGCGTACGCTGGCGATGCGACCCTCGGCGATTTCGCGTGGGACGCGCGCGGGCAATTGAACCGGATCATCCGCACCGGCAAAGCGATCCTGCCCGCCGCGTTCAGCGACGCGTTCGAACCGACCTGGGCGGGCATCGCCGCGTCGAGTCTGGTGGATTGGCAAAAGCAAGCCGAAAGCGCGGGCGCGCTGTGGGACAAACTCGGCTTTACGGCTGAGAGTGTCAAGGGTCTGCGCGTGCTCGACGTGGCATGCGGCGCGGGCGTGTTATCCTTCACGCTGGCAAAGCGGCATCCCAGTGTGCGCGTGACGGCGATTGATCGCGCGATGGTCTTGTCCTACACCAAACAGATCGCGGAAGCCATGGGCGTGGCCGGGCAAGTCACGCCGGTCGTCGGCGACGCGCTGAATCTGGACTTGCGCGCGGGTGCGTTCGATTTGGTCTTGTTTGGAAATATCACTGGCTATCTCAGCCCCGAACAAAACGTCGGCGCGTTTCGCAAAGCCTACGAAGCGCTGGCGCAGAACGGACGTGTCGTGATCGCCGCGCCGGTGGCTGACGAAGATCACAAAGGACCCGGCGAAGTGCCCATGGCGGGAATCGAGATGTTGCTGTTCAGTCCCGACGGCGACACCTACACCTTCGCGGAATATCGCGGCATGTTGGAAGCCGTTGGCTTTTCCGAGGTCGCGGCGCACAAAGACGATTGGGGACTCGTCACCGCGCGGCGCATCGAGATCGCGCAGACTAAAGTCGAAAAGTAGAAGACGGAGCGAGTCGGATGAAGGCAAGAATACCGTTACGCGCGCTACTTCCCAAATTCAGCGATACTGTTCGCTATACGTTGTTTGGCTTGTGGTTCGGCGCCATTTTTCCGATCATTGGCACGACATTCCATATGGTATTGAGCGGTATGCCGTTCACGCTGGCGAGTTTCTGGTACGCCCAAGCCACCGAGCCGCTGCTGTGGATGGTGGATACCTCGCCGCTGTTCTTGGGCGCGTTCGCGGCGGTGGCCGGCATGCGGCAGGACCAGTTGGTCAAGATTGCGGCGGAACTGGAAAACCGCGTGGTCGAGCGAACTTTTGAGTTGGTGCGGGTCAACAAGGAACTCGAACGCGACGTCGCCATGCGCAAGCAAGCGGAGACAGCCCTGGTAGAGGAGCGCGCTTTGCTCCGCACCATCATAGACAATATCCCCGATCCGATCTTTGTCAAAGATACCGCGAGCCGGTTTGTGATTGACAATATGGCGCACCGGAGGTTTCTGGGAGTCGAAACGGCGGACCAGGTTATTGGCAAGACCAGTTTTGACTTTCGACTGCCGGATGTAGCCGCGCGCGCCATCGCGCTTGATCGGACAATCATCGAGTCGGGTCAGCCGTCAATCAACAAAGAAGACATGATCATCAACCTGGCGACGGGCAAGCAGATCTGGCGAGTCCAGTCCAAGGTCCCGCTGCGGGACAGTTCTGGCAAAATCATAGGTCTCGTGGGCATCAGTCGCGATATGACGGCGCACAAAGAGGCGGAAGCGGAGATTGCGCGGCAGAAACAGTTTTTTGAATCGTTGGTCGTCAACAGCCCGGTAGCGATTGTCACCCTCGACTTTGCACAGCGCATTACCTCGTGCAACCCGGCGTTCGAAAAACTGTTTGGCTACGCCAGTGCCGAAGTGATCGGGAAGGAACTCGATCCCCTGGTCTCGACGGAAGCGACGCGCAGCGAGGCAAGCGCTTTTACTCGTCAAGCCATGGGGGGTGAGATGGTGCGCGGCTGGGGCCAGCGGCGCAGGAAGGATGGCACGCTGGTGGAGGTCGAGATCTTGGGCGTGCCGGTGACGGTGGAGGGCAAGCGCGTCGGCGCGCTGGGGATGTACCACGACATCACGGATTTGGTTCAAGCGCGCCAGCAAGCCGAAGCCGCCGACCGCGCCAAGTCCGCATTCCTCGCGGCGATGAGCCATGAAATTCGAACGCCGCTCAACGGCGTGATCGGCATGACGGGCTTGCTGCTGGATACGCCGCTCGCGCCGCAGCAGCGTCAGTTCGCGGAAATCGTGCGCTTTTCCGCCGAGAACCTGTTGACGATCATCAACGACATTCTGGACTTTTCCAAGATCGAAGCGGGGCGGATGGATCTCGAGTCCACCGACTTTGACCTATCCCAGGTCGTCGAAAGCATCGGCGCGATGTTCGCCGAACGCGCGTATCAAAAGGGCTTGGAACTGATCACCTTCGTTGACCCGGCCGTGCCGACGGCGTTGTGCGGCGACCCATTTCGTTTGGGTCAGGTCTTGACCAACCTGGTGGGTAATGCGCTCAAGTTTACCGAACAGGGTGAGATTTCCCTGCGCGTCGAACTCCAGGCGGCGACGGATGATCGGGTCGCGTTATATTTTGGCGTGAAGGATACCGGCATCGGCATCACACCGGAGCAGCGCGCGCGTTTGTTTCAGCCTTTCAGCCAAGCCGACACCTCGACCACGCGCAAGTATGGCGGCACCGGCTTGGGGCTGGCGATCTCCCAGCGCCTGGTGGAGTTGATGGGCGGGCAGATCGCGATTGACAGTGAGCCGGGGTGCGGCAGCACTTTTTGGTTCGCGGTGGAAATGGAGAAGGGCTCGGCGGATGCCGTGCGGAAACTGGTAGCCCAGTCGGACCTGCGCGCGCGGCGCGTGCTCATCGTGGACGATAACGCGACCAATCGCATGGTCCTGCATCACCAGGTCGTCGCGTGGGGCATGTTGCCCAGCAGCGCCGCGAGCGCGGCGGAAGCGTTGGAGAAACTGCGCGCGGCGGCAGCGACCGAGCCGTTCGACGTCGTCTTACTCGACATGGAAATGCCCGGCACGGATGGAATGGGGTTGGCGCGTGAAGTCCGCGCCGATCCAGCAATCGCATCCGCCAGGTTGATTCTCTTGACCTCGATCGGGCAAATCGGCAACACCAAAGTCATTCGAGACGCTGGCTTGGATGCTTCGTTGGTCAAGCCGGTGCGGCAGTCGCATCTATACGATTGTCTGGTCACGGTGTTGGGCGGAGCCAAACCTCTGACGGAACAAGTGTCGCCGGCAACTCTTGCCCAGGCGCGTCAAGTGGAGGGCAGAGGCATCCGCATCCTGCTGGCTGAAGACAATGCGGTCAATCAACAGGTGGCCGTGTTCATGCTGGAATCTCGCGGCTTTCGGGTGGACGTGGTTGCCAACGGTCGCGAGGCAGTGGACGCGTTGGAACGCGCGCCGTACGCCGCGGTTTTGATGGATTGCCAGATGCCGGAGATGGATGGTTTTGAAGCGACTGCGGAGATTCGCCGGCGCGAAGGCTCGACGCGCCACGTGCCGATCATCGCGCTGACCGCGCACGCCTTGCACGGCGAGCGCGACAAGTGCATTGCGGCGGGGATGGACGACTATGTGTCCAAGCCGGTCACGCCCGAGACACTCTTTGCGGCGATCCGGCGCTGGGTGCCCAGATTCGGGAGTCCGCCGGTTGCCGCGCCGGCAGTCCCGCTCGATCTGGCTGCCAGCGCGCCGCCTGCCGCGCTCGAAGCCGAACCGGTCATTGACTCGGCGGCGCTCCTGGCTTTGCGGAAACTGCAACAGCCCCAGGCGCCGAACTTTGTCGGCAAGTTGATTGACGTGTTCCTGAACGAATGGCCCGCCCGGTCGGCGGCAGTCCACCAGGCGGTGGACCGGCGTGACGCGAATCAACTGAAACGCGCGGCGCACTCGCTCAAAGGCAGCAGCGCGAGTCTGGGCGCGGGACGGCTGGCGCGCGTCTCGGCCGACTTGGAAGCCAAAGGCGCAGCCGCCGATTGGAGCGCAGTCCCGGCTTTGCTCACACAACTCACGTTGGAATTCGAAGAGGCTCGTGCCGCGTTGGAAAAAGAAAAAACTGTGGAGGTTTGCCCATGAGAGTACTGATTGCCGAAGACGATGCCGTGCCGCGGATGATCCTGAAGATGGCGGTCGAGCGCTTTGGGCACGAGTGTTTGGTGGCGGAAGATGGCTCGACCGCGTGGGACATGTATCAGAACGCTTCCGTCAACGTGATTATCAGCGACCGCGTCATGCCCGGCATGGATGGGCTGGAACTGTGCCGACGCGTCCGCGAGATTCCGGGCAATGGGTATTACACCTATTTTATCTTTTTGACCGCGTTGAGCGAGAAGGAGCAACTGCTCGCCGGGATTCAGGCAGGCGCGGACGACTATTTGACCAAGCCGCTCGACCCCGACGAGTTGCGCGTCCGTTTGTTGGTCGCTTCGCGTATTACGGGCTTGCATCACCAGTTGGCGGAACAGCGCAGCGAGTTGGAGCGTCTCAACCGGGAATTGTTCGATCAAGGTCGCCGGGATCCGCTGACCCACCTGGGGAACCGGCTGCGCCTGATGGAAGACCTGGCGATCGTGTCCGGCCGGGCAGAGCGCTATGGACAGCACTATGCGGCGCTGATGTGCGACGTGGATTACTTTAAATCGTACAACGATCACTATGGTCACATCGCGGGCGACGAAGTATTGCGCAGCATTGGCGAGATGATTGCAAAAATTTGCCGCAGCGGCGATGCCGCGTATCGCTACGGCGGCGAGGAATTCCTGGTGATTCTGCCGGAGCAATCGCTTGTCAGCGCCGCGGTCGCCGGCGAGCGTCTGCGCAAGTGCGTCGAAGGGCTGGCGCTGCCGCATGTGGCAAAGACGCCGGCGGGTATCGTCACCGTCAGCGTCGGCGTCGCGATGCTGGAATCGGGCGACTATAAAGCCACGCATCTCTGGCTCAAGCGCGCGGACGACGCGCTGTACCGCGCCAAGCAAGAGGGGCGCGATCGTGTCGCGCTGAGCGAGGGGTAAGCCTGGTGATTGCGATGGAAACTCGAATGCCTGAGCCGGTTAGCGAAACCGACGCGATTCAGCGCGCGGTAGAGTTCGGCGTGGACATCACCTTTCGAGTTCTCTCTCTGCCAGCGCTCATTCGCTCCAAAAAAGCCGCTGGGCGCGAAAAAGATTTGCGCGCGCTGCCGGAACTGGAAGCGTTGTTGGAGTTGAAGAAACGCGGCGGTGCGTAAGCCAAAATCATAAATCGAAAATCTGAAATCATAGATTGAATTGAGGTTGCCATGCCTCTCCTCGACCTGGACCTCTATCGCAAGGAAGTGGTCGTCTCTGCCCAGCCGCCCGTCCGGCTGAGCGTGATTGACGCGGGGCGCTCGCCGGCGGAGCGCACGCTGTTGTTCCTCCACGGCTTTGGCGGCTATGCGCTGCAATGGGAACAGCAGTTGATCGAGTTCGCGGACAAGAACCGCGTGGTCGCGCTGGACTTGCGCGGGCACGGCTCGTCCGATCGTCCGAACAGCGCGTACACGACCGACGAACTTGTGAACGACATCGAACGCGTAGTCGCCGCGCTGAACTTGCCGCGTAAATTCATCGTCCTGGGTCATTCCTTTGGCGGCGCGCTGGCGGCGACGTACGCGGTCTTGCATCCCGAACGCGTCGAGCGCCTGATCCTGGTCAGCACCTCGGTTGACTTTGTGCTGAGCCCCTTGCTCCGCTTTGCGTTCCGGCTGCCGGTCGCGCTGGCGGAGCCGATTCGCGCGATGTTTCCCAAAGCGCTCGCCGCGCCGGCGTTCGTGCTAAAGGCGATGTTCCATCACGCGCTCGGCAAGTGGCACGGCGACAATTACTTTACGCGCGTCAAGATGCCGGCGCTGGTCATCATCGGTCATCGTGACATTGTGTTCAAGCAAGCGGCGTACGACGCGGTGGCGGATCTCATTCCGAGCGCGCAACTCGCGAAGATTCCGGTCTCGGCGCATCTCGTCATGCTGGAACGCCCCGACGCGGTTAACCGCGCGATCACGCGCTTTCTCGGCAGCGCGCCGGTCTCGTGGCGCGAGGGGCGCGAGCGCGAGAAAGCCGATCTGGTCCGACGGCGGCCCTGGCTCCGGCATTACGAAGCCGACGTGCCGTTCACCCTGGCGTATCCCTCGCAGCCGCTCTCGCGCTTTCTCGACACCGCGGCGCGCCGGCATCCGCGCCAGCGCGCGCTCGTCTTTTTCGATCACGCGATCACCTATCGCGAGTTGAACGACGCCGCGAATCGTTTCGCGAACGCGCTGCTGGACCTCGGCGTGAAGAAAGGCGATCGCGTCGCGCTCTTGCTGCCCAACTCGCCGCAAATGGTGATGGCGTACTATGGCGCGCTCAAAGCCGGCGCGGTCGTCGTCAGTCTGAATCCGCTCTCCAACGCCGACGAACTGGCGCATCAATTGAACGATTCCGGCGCGGAGACGATCGTCGGCTTGAGTGTGTTCTACCCGGTCATCCGCATCGTGCAAGCCGGCACGCCGCTCAAGCGCGTGATCGTCACCAACATCAAAGAGTACTTTTCGCCGCTGCGCCGCGCGCTGTTCTCGATCGTGCGCGAGGCGCGCGAAGGGCATCGGATTGACTTGCGCGGCGCGCCGAACGCGTACGCGTTTCAGGATCTGCTCGCGCGCGCGTCCAGCGCAACCCCGGCGGTCGAGGTTGCGCCGGACGATCTCGCGCTGATCCAGTATTCCAGCGGCACGACCGATCTGCCCAAGGGCATCATGCTCACGCACGCGAACATCGTCGCCAATACGACGCAGGTGCGCCATTGGCTGACGGATATTGACGAAGCCGAGGAGCGCGTTCTGAGCGCGCTGCCGTTTTCACATTCGTACGGCATGACCGCGGCGATGAATCTGGGTATCTCGATCGCCGCCACGCTGATCCTCTTGCCGACTTTTTCCACGCGCGAGGTGCTCAGCGTGATCGCGCGCTATCGCCCCACGCTGTTCCCCGGCGTGCCGACGATGTACGTCGCGATCAATCAGTTTCCGCGCGTGCGCAAGTACGGCTTGAAATCCATCCGCGCGTGCGTCAGCGGCGCGGCGCCGCTGCCGCTCGAAGTGCAAGAGGCGTTCGAGAAACTGACGCGCGGCAATTTGGTCGAAGGGTACGGCTTGACCGAGGCGGGACCGGTGACGCACGCGAACCCGATCTACGGTCAGCGCAAGACCGGGACGATCGGCGTGCCGTTGTCCGATACGGACGCCAAGATCGTTGATCTGGAAACCGGGCAGGACGCGCCGGCGGGCGCGATCGGCGAGTTAGCGGTGCGCGGACCGCAAGTGATGCGCGGCTATTGGAATCGTCCCGACGAAACCGCGCAGGTCTTGCGCGACGGCTGGCTCTTCACCGGCGATCTCGCGCGGATGGACGAAGATGGCTATTTTCAGATCATTGACCGCAAAAAAGACATGATCCTTGCCGGCGCGTTCAACGTCTATCCCCGCGACGTCGAAGAAGTGTTGTACGAGAATCCCAAGGTCTTGGAGGTCGCGGTCGCAGGCGTGCCGCCCGAAGGAGACGCGCAGACCGTCAAGGCGTACGTCGTCTTACGCAAAGGCGAAATGGCGACGCCCGAGGAATTCGTCGAGTTTTGCCGGATGCGCCTGGCGGATTACGCGGTGCCGCACTTGGTCGAATTCCGCGAGCAGTTACCCAAGACGTTCGTGGGCAAGGTGTTCAAGCGCAAACTGGAGGAGAAAGATCAGTAAACCGTCAACAGTCGTCAGTCAACCGAAAGAATCTGGCGACTGTCTACTGTTTACTGGCGACTGTCCACTATGCCCTTCCTCGCTCTCTTCGTCGTCCTCATCGCCGCGGTGCTGCACGCGGTCTCGAATTTCTTCTTCAAAGACGCGCGTGATTCGTCGGCGTTTCTGTGGTGGGCGATCACCGTCGGCGCGGTGTGGTACGGCGCGCTCGTCCTCACACAAGCGTCGCTGGCGTTGTCGTACGAGACCTGGGTTGTTTTGATCCCCAGTATCCTCGTCGAAGTCGCGTACGCGCGCCTAATTACGTACGGCTATGCCAACGGCGACCTCTCGCAAGTTTATCCGATCGCGCGCGGGACGCCGCCGCTCTTGATCGCGGCGCTGGGCGCGCTTTTCCTCGGCGAGCGCTTGCCCTGGCTCGGGTACGTCGGCATCGCGCTGTTGGTTCTCGGCATCTACCTCGCCAGTCTGCCTTCGCTCGACGATTTGCTAAAGCCACTGCGCGCGCTGAACCATCGTCCGACGCAACTGGCGCTGCTCGCCGCGCTGTGCGTGACGACCTACACACTGCTCGACAAAATCGGCATGACGCGCGCGACGCCGCTGGTGTACAACTGGTGGGTGTACGCCGGCATCGCGATCGGCTACGCGCCGATCGTGTGGTCGCGCGGGAATCGCGCCAGCACGCGGCGCGAATGGCAGACGAATGCGCGGCGCATCGTGATCGCGAGTTTTGCGACNNGCGAATTGTCATTGCGAGGAGCGGTTTTCGCGACGAAGCAATCTCCGCATCGCGATTTGGGGATTGCTTCGCAGAAAACGCTACCCAGAAACTTGATGCGCTGGTGTGCGGTTCCGCGCAAGAGCACAGCGATGAATCGCTCGCTCACTACGAGCATGCCCGCGCCGGTTTCCGTGTCAGGATACCGCCGCGCGGTATGAAATTTTGTCGCGAAACTTGCTCCGCTCAGTCAGGCGAGCGCGGGAGCAAGGGTATAGCCGAGCTTCGTCGCCTTTTTCTGCAAACGGGCGATCTCGCGTTCGCGGTCCCGTTTGAGGTAGGCGTTCGCGCTCACGGCATCAAACGGCTTGTGATCGCGGAGCATGAGATACACCGCCCGAGCGATCTTGTGTGCCGTCGCCACGATGGCTTTCTTTGGCCCATGCATCGCCCGCATCCGACGAAAGAACGCCCCATATGCCGTTTCGGTGCGGCTCACCGCTTGCGCTGCCAAACGGAAGGCCTGCCCGGCGCGATTGTGGGTCTGGAGCGTACGACTACGCAAAACCTTGCCACCCGAGATATCGTTGTGCGGCGCGAGTCCAAGCCAGGAACAGAAATGCTTCTCATCCGACCAACGACTCATATCCGTGCCGATTTCGGAGATGATGGTTTGCGCGGTCGCTTCGTTCAGCCCATGCACCGCGACCAAGTCGANNGAGCGCACTGAACTTGCGCTCCACTTCCTGGTCACACTCGCGAATCTGTTCGGTGTAGCAATCGTACAACGCGACGGCCTGCTTGAGGGCAAAGACATGCTCGTCCCGATAATTGCCGGTCAATGCCTTGACGAATTCTGCCACGGGTTGCGTGCAGCCGGGCTGGCGCCATTCCGCTAGCCGATGCGGGTCGCGCTCGCCCGCCAGAATGGCCCGGATAATCGCCATGCCGGTGACGCCCGTGATGTCGGTCACGGTGGGCGACAAACGCACATTCATCTGCTGCAACGCCTTTTGCATGTGCTGAATGTGCGCGGCGCGATGTTCAATCAACTCGGCGCGGTGACGCAGATACGCCCGTATCGCACACATCTCGCCTTCGGGACGAAAAGAGTTGTTCAACAACCCAAAGGCGTGCAAGCGGCGCAGCCATTGGGCGTCCGTCTCATCCTTCTTGCGTCCCGGCAGATTCTTGGCATGGCGCGCATTGACCAGATACACCTTGAACCCGCGCGCCTCCAGAATCTCATACAGCGGAATCCAATACACGCCGGTGGATTCCATCGCGACGGTTGTCACGCCACACGCCTTGAGCCAATCCGCCATCGCGATCAAGTCCGGCGTGTTCATGTCAAACCGGCGCAAGGGTTGTGGGTCGCGGTCGGCGGGCACCGAGACCCAGCTTTCAGATTGGCCAATGTCAATGCCGGCCGCATTGGTATGGATAATCGTCAGCTCATCCACCGCTGCGCTGGACTGGGTGGGCGGGGTTGGATTCTTGTGCGCGCGACTCATCGTGACACCTCGTGGAACAGAAGATTTTGCACGGTCCAGACCCACTCAGGTCTCCGGTCAATAAGCTACCCAACGGGGTCGGGGCACAGCCCAAGCCTTGTCGCCACCAATCATCACATCACGCCTGAGCGGAACCAATCTCGCAAATGGGCTGTCATGCACCAGTGCGTGCACGGTCTTAGCTGTCTGGGCCTTGCACTGCGATTATATCACGATCTCGCTGATAAGTTTCTGATGGCTAACATACCGCCGCGCGGAGGTATGTACTCTCGCAATGACATTACGCGAC
>DHFK01000151.1 GCA_002400365.1 Anaerolineales bacterium UBA4826
GCCACAGAGGACACAGAGCCTGCCCTGAGCGGAGTCGAAGGGAACACAGAGAAGACAAAAGAAAACTCTGCGCCTCCTGTGTCCTCTGTGGTTGAACTGTCTAATCAAGACATCTCTGTGCCCCCTGTGTCCTCTGTGGCTGAACTGTCTAATCAGGACATCTCCGCGCTGGCGTACGAGGTGGAGAAACTGCATCACGGCACGCCGAGCGGGATTGACAACACGGTGATCGCGTTCGAGCGACCGGTGTACTTTGTCAAAGGTCAGCCGATCGAGTTCTGCCGCGTCGCCCAGCCCTTCGCGCTCGCCATCGCGGACACCGGCATTGCCGCGCCGACGAAAAGTGTGGTGGGCGATGTGCGCCGCGCGTGGGAGGCGGCGCCGCAAAAGTACGAGGAACTCTTCGACCGCGTGGGGATGATCGCGCAAATGGGCCGGACGGCTATCGAACAAGGGATGCTTGGCGCGCTCGGTACACTGATGAAGATGAACCAGACTTGTCTGCGCGAACTGCAGGTGTCATCGCCGGAGATCGAACGCTTGGTGGAGGCGGCGACTGCGGCTGGCGCGTGGGGTGCCAAAGTGTCCGGCGCGGGACGCGGAGGCAATGTGATTGCGCTGGTGGATAAGGTTACCCAAGACAAGGTGAGCCGCGCCATGCTGGGCGCGGGCGCGCAGCGGGTGATCGTGACAGAAATCAAAGACCCGGCGGGTGCCTGAAAAACCCGTCGGGTCTTGTCAATCGGATTGATCAAGTCGGCGTGGTCGAGCGGAGTCTCGACCGCGATGCCTTTTAACCCATCTCGCCGCGCGCCTCAACGCGATGACGGCTGTTCCTTCCCAGCCAACTTTGCCATCACAAACACCCACGGCGCGCCCGCGCCCATCCACAATCCAATCACCGCGTAGCGCACAAAGGCGAACAGATCTCCCGACGGCAAAAGTGGCTTGAGCGCAAGGCGCAAACCGAGCCCAACCGCCAGCCCAATGACGATCTTGGCGATCTGTCTCCACCACGCGCCGCGCGGGTCAAAGCGCACGAATCGCGTCTCGATCAGCAAGCCGATGTTAAAGCCGAGCAGCGCGCCGAGCGGGATCGCGGTCTCTGGGCTTAGCAGCGCCACCGCCAGAACAAGGGGCCACGCCAGCGCCGCGAGCCATTGCGCGACGCGCGGCGCGGCAGCGATCCGCTCGATCACACTGCCGCCGCCGACGATTGCCAGAATCACCGCGCCGAAGAGGAGACCGGCGATAACGTCGGTCGGGAAATGCGCGCCGAGATAAACGCGCGCCAGCGCGACGAGAATGATCGCGACGACTGCCCACGCCCACAGCGCGCGCCGCCGCAACTGCAACGCGAGGTAGCCCCAAAACAGAGTGGTATCCAGCGCGCCCGCGCTCGGGAACGCGGAATCGGTTTGTGGGTCCAGGATGCGCACGCGCGGATCGAATTGATAGGGACGAGGCATTCCCGTCACGCTCTTCAGGTACCGTACCAGAAAATCGGAGGAAAGGAAGAGGATCGCAAGTGACGCGCCAATGCGTTTGTTGACGCACCACCACACAATCGGCAGCGCGACGAGGAAGAATTCTTCGGTCTGCAAGAAATTGACTGCGTTGACCAGCGCGTCCAGCGCAGGGTTGAGCGATTGCAGCCAGAGAATGAATGGGATTTGCAATTGCAGCAGGTCGTTCATCCTTGAACCCCCCTTGGAATTTCAGATTGCAGATTCTGGATTTCAGATTTCTGATTTACGCCTCACGCGTCACACATCACGTTTTGCTCTTCACGCTTGCCCCTTCGACTGCGCTCAGGGCATGCTTTTGCCTTTTCACTTCTGCCAAGAGTTCCTCCGCATTCTGGCGCGTCGTCGCCGTTGTGGTGCCGAGCATGTTCGCCAGTTCCTCGATGCGCGCGGTGTTCTTGAGTTCATTGATCCGCGTGATCGTTCGGTCGCCGACGATTTCCTTGTGGATTTTGAAATGCGCGTCGCCGAACGCGGCGATCTGCGGCAGGTGCGTGATGCAGATGACCTGATGTTGCGGCGTGTTGGCGATTCTCTGCGCGGTCGGCGTGAGCGCCCACAACTTGTTGCCGACGACGCCGCCGGTGCGCCCGCCGATGCCCTGATCAATTTCGTCGAAGATGAGTGTCGGCGTGTTGTCAGCGACCGCCAGTACCGATTTCATCGCCAGCATCAAGCGCGACGTTTCGCCGCCCGACGCGATTTTCGCCAGCGGCTTGAGCGGCTCGCCCGGATTCGGCGACACCATGAACTCGACGCGGTCAATGCCGGTCGTGTCGCACGCCACGCGACGGTCATCCACGGGGACGCCATCCGGATCATCCGCGCGCTCGAGCGATACACCGAACTTGGACCTTGCCATGCCGAGGTCCTGCAACTGCGTTTCAATTTCGCGCGCCAAGCGTTCGCCGGCTTCGCGCCGCGCGCGCGACAATGCGCCTGCCAGCGCGCCGATCTCGGTGAGCAGTTGCCCCTCCTGAACGCGCAGTTCCTCGATGCGTTGTTCGCTGTGGGAGATGCCGGCGAGTTCCGCCGCCGCGTTCTCGCCGTACTTGAGAATCTCTTCGAGCGTGTCGCCGTACTTGCGCTTGAGTCGGAAAATGAGATCGAGCCGTTCGTCAATTTGCTGCAAGCGCGCGGGGTTGTGATCCACCGCGTCGCGGTACGTTCGCAGCGAGCGCGCCAGGTCGTCCGCTTGCGCCGCCGCGCTCTCGGCTTCCTCGCGCAATCCTTTCACTGACGGATCGTACTTTTCCAAGCCGGCGACCGCTTGCAGCGCTTCGTTCGACAAATCAATCGCGCCCTTTTCGTCCTCGCCCGCGCCGTAGAGCGCGCGGTACGCGTGATCGGCAAGGTTCGCGCGCAACTCGGCATTGCCCAACAGTTCCCGCTCTTGCTTCAACGTTTCTTCTTCGCCGAGCCTCAGGTTGGCGTCGGTGATTTCCGCGACGACGTACGTCAGCCGATCTACGCGCCGCGCGATCTCACGCTCGTCCATCATCAGAGTCTTGATTTCGTTCCGCGCCGCGCGCAGCGCTTTCACTCTTTCGGCGACGCGCGCGCGCTGATCCCACAGGTTGCCATAGCGGTCTATGAAATCCACGTGCTCGCGCACGCGCAAGAGCGAGAGATGTTCGCTCTGTCCGTGAATGTCAATCAGATACTCGCCGATGCGCTGCAAGACGTGCAGCGTGACCGTGCGCCCGTTCACGCGGCAGACGTTGCGCCCCTCGCGGTTGATCTCGCGCGTAATGATCAGATTCTCGTCTTCGTGTTCGATGCCGATTTCGTCGAGAATTGGAAAGATACTGGCGCGCGCGGCGGGGTTCAGCGCGAACGTCCCTTCGACGCGCGTCTTGTCCGCGCCGGCGCGCAAAAACTCGCTCTGCGCGCGTCCGCCCAGCAGCGTGCCGACCGCGTCAATGATGATGGACTTGCCCGCGCCCGTTTCGCCCGTCAGCACGTTAAACCCGCGATGGAATTGCAGATGCAGACGGTCTATGATCGCAAAATTGGCGATGTCTATTTCAGCCAGCATAGTCACTCCATAGTGCCATAGTGCCTATTGCACTATCTAACTGCGCAAGCGCGCGTAAACGGTTGCTACCCCCAGCACGAGATAGATCCAGAGGCCGAGGTTGAGCAGCGCGCCGAGTATTCCCGCCGTCGCCGCCATGAACAAGCCGGGGCGTCCGATGCTCGCGAGCGCAAGCATCAACGGCAGCGCGCCCGCGCCGATGAACGCGCCGACGACGACCGCCGCGCACGTGACCAGCCAGATGTATTTGCCGCGCCGTTTCTGAATGGACCAACGAATGATTTCGGCGATGATGCCGCCCGCCGCCGGCGCGTAGAAAATCGTAAAGAACCAAAAGAAACCGCCGATCACCGCGGCGATGCCGCCGCCGACCATCGAAGCGATTGTGGCGACGACGCCGGCGATCGCGTAATCCACCGGCGTCGCGGTGTAGTAGCCGGCTTGCTGAATGTTCATACATTCCTTGCAGCGATAACCCACCGGGGTTCGCATCACGCACTTGATGCAAACCGGTCGGTCGCATTTGTTGCAGCGCAGCAAAGTCTCGGTCTGGGGATGGTTGACGCAGTAGCTGGGAGTGGTGGACATGATTTCCTTTGTGAATTGTGAGTTGCGCTATTCTACCATGAAATCGCAAAACGTAAAACGTGACGCGTGAATCTGAAATCTGCAAGCCTAAATCTGAAATACCATTACCGCCCACCCAGCCATGCAAAAGAACGGACCGTACGGAATCGCGGCGGTCAGCGCGAGGCGTCGCTGCGCGATGAGTTGATATGCGAGGAAGAGCAGCGCGCCGCCGCCGCCGAGCAGGATCGTGTAGAGGATCGCGAAGAAAACGTTGGGCAAGCCGACGACGATGCCCATGAATGTCGCGAGTTTGACATCCCCTTGCCCAAACGCGCCGCCGGCGATTCTGAGACCGCGCACACGCGCAAAGAGTTCGGCGAAGATATAAATGGCAAAGACGATGACGAACGCGATCGCGCCGCCGAGCAGCGACCGCGCGACGCCGAGTTGCGAAAACGGACTCGCGAGCGCGGCGAAGAGCGCGGCGGGGAGGATGACGACGTTGAAAATCAAACGGTGTTCCACGTCGGTGACGAGGACGAGGAGAAAGACGACGGTGTAAAGCGCGCTCAGGACGAGTTGCGAACTCGCGCCGTAGCGCAACCAGAGTGCCGCAAAGCCAAGCGCGCCGCTAACGACGACCATCGGCGCGCGGAGCGGAGAATAGAATCTGTATTGGAGCGCATAGCGCGCGGTGAAATCGTCCGCCGCGCGATTGACCGCCGCGCCGCTGATGCCGCCGAGTAATGCCAAGAGAACGAGTTCCACGTTGACAAAAAACCTTTCGCCAGTTATGATGCAGCCATGTTCGATCAACCATCCTCACCGATCGCCAGCCGACTCGCGCCGCTGGACCGCTTGAGTCTGTTGACCAGTCTCGTGCTGATCGGCTTGTCGTTGTCGCTCGTGCTCGACCTCCCAACGTACCGCGCCGAGTTTTCGTTCCTGGGGTCGGAAGCCAGTTTCACCGTGTCCGGCGCGTGGTTGATCGCATTCTTGCTCGCCGCGCTGACCGCCGCCGGCGTCGGTTCCATCGCGCGGACGCACCCGCGCGTTCATCTCATCGAAACGCGCTATATCCTCATCCTCTGGGTTCTGCCCGCGCTCATCGTCATCACCGCGACGATGCTGCTGTCGCTCGCCGACGTGCGCGCGTACGGCGGGTACGCGCTCGTGCTGGTCGCGGCGGCGGGCGCGTTTCTCGTCGCGGTCATCCTCGGCGAATACGTGACGATTGACCTGGGCGATCGCTGGTACAGCGCGGCGCGCCTGGGACTGAATCTCGCCGCGTACCTGATCGGCTTGATTTTGTTCGCGACGATCTACAGTTGGAAGATTCGGAGTCTCTACTCCGCGCCAGCGATCGGCGTCGCCGCCGGCTTGCTCGCGCTCGAACTGTTGCGCGGCAGCGAATCCGATTTCTGGCGCACCTGGCTGTATGCGATCGCCGTCGGCTTGACGATGGGCGAAATCGTGTGGGCGCTGAACTACTGGAATCTCTCCGGCTTTGTCGGCGGCGCGTTCCTGCTGATTTTCTTTTACGCGTTCACCGGTCTCGCGCAGCAATATCTCTGGCAGCGCCTCAACCGCATCGTCTTTGTCGAATTCGCCATGATCTTTGCCGGCGCGCTCGCGCTCCTCTTTTGGCTGCGTCCGCGTTAGTCGCATAGTCGGATAGTCGCCTAGTCTCATAGTCTTGACATCTGGTCATTCGACCACGCGACTATGTGACTACCTGACTATTCGACTAAGGACGACTGCTCCGGCAATCACCATCACCCCACCCAGTATCTGCAATACCTCCAAGCGTTCTCCCAAAATCAGGAATGCCAACGCGCTCGCGACGACTGGCTCGATGTTCGCGATGATACTCGCGTTGCTCGCCGGCACGCGACCGAGTCCGGCGGTGTACAGCGACAGTGAGCCAAGCGTCGGACCTAGCGCCAACCCCAGCAGAAAAATCCACGCCGTCGGCTGCTGCGCGAGCGGCGCGAACGCATCGAGTGTTTGCAGCGGCGCGAGCAAAAGCACGCCGAAAGACAGCGCGTACACCAACGCCGTCCACAGCGAATAGCGCGCGAGTGCGGCTTTGCTGAACACGGTGTAGAGCGCATAGGTCAGTCCCGCGCCCAAGCCGAACAACAGTCCGACGATATTCAGACTCAGCGCGGCGGGATCGTACGCGCGCGCGACGAGCGCGCAGCCGACAAACGCCAGCGCCAGCGCGACGATTTTGCGTTTGTCCAGCGGTTCATTCCACATGCGCCACGCGATCAGCGTGACGAACGCGGGCGCGGTGTAGAGTAGCACAACCGCGGTCGTCACGCTGGTCTGGAGAATGGCTTGTGTGTACGAGACGTAGAACGCGGTGACGCCGCAAAAACCATACGCGATGAAGAACGGAATCGCGCGCCGCGGAATTCCGAGCAGATGCGGGCGGATGAGCGCGAGAACGCAGATCAAGACCACGAGCGAGATGCCCGCGCGCAGGAAGGCGATCGTGAGCGCGGACAATCCAAAGTCATCGTGCAGCACGCGAAAGAAAAGCCCCAGCGTGCCCCACATGCAAGCCGCCAGGACAACCATCCAGTATCCGCGCGTCGAAGAGCGAATCATCGTCGTCGTAAGCATACCATTTCGCTGGGGGGATGTCAAACATACACACGTCTGACTAAAAGTTGACTATCGTGACGCGTCGCGATACAATAGCAGCAAATCCTTGAACATCGTCGAGGGTGCCGATGAAAGACCCATCCGTGAGCCTCCCCCGCTGGCTCCACAATCCAATCGTCCAGACTACCGTCGTCGGTCTGATCAGTTGGTTGGCTTATCTCAGTCTGACGTTCACTTATCCTCTCAAGACGATCGTTGACCGATTTCGACTGACCGACTTTGGGCGCGCGAATCAATGGAGCCAGTCTTCGCTTGCCCATTTCCTCCTTTCGATTTTTGGCGCGTTTCTGCTGTACCTCTTGGCTTGGCGCATCGTCAGCCGCCACCCGCACGATCGCCGATTGCTGTGGCTGGTGCTGGCGTTCGCCGCGCTTTTCGCCGTAACGCTGCTGTTGATGTACCCCATTACCGCGACGGATGTGTTTGAGTACGTTTTTCACAGCCGAATTCTAGTTCACTATGGAGAGAACCCGCTGGCGGTCCCGCCGGTCGTGTTCAAAGGCGATCCATTTCTAAAGATGGTGAATTGGGCGGCTCATCCATCGCCGTATGGACCGCTGTGGGTCATGCTCACCGTGCCGGGCAGTCTGGTCGCCGGCGACGACTTGATGCTGAATCTGATGCTGATGCGCGCGTTGCCGGTGATCTTCTTTCTCGGCTGCGCGCTGGTGATCGCCGCGATCCTGCGGCACAAGAACCCGAGTCAGCAAGTGGTCGGCACGCTTCTCTTTGCGTGGAATCCCCTCGTCCTGTTCGAAGGACCTGGTAACGCGCACAACGGAATCATCATGATGTTCTTTGCGGTGGGCGCGATCTATTTTCTCGTGCGGCGGCAGTGGCTGTGGGTGATTCCCGCGCTCGTCGCGTCCATCCTCGTCAAGTACATCACCGCGATCCTGTTGATTCCGTTCCTGATCTATTGCTGGCGCGCGCAAGAAGGCAACACGAGTAGTCGGGTGAGGTACCTGATCAAGACCATGGCGATCAGTGGGTTGCTCGTCGGCGTCGTCTTTGCGCCTTTCCTTCAGGTGCCCTCGGGCTTGCTGGAGGAGGCGAACTTTTACAGTCTGCTTGCCATTCCTTCGCTGGCGTACAATTTCCTCAAGGGTGTTCACGGCGACAAGATCGCCAAAGTCCTGACGATTATGACCAGCGTGGGTTTCTACCTGACGCTCTATGCGCTCAGTCTGCGCACGCTGGCGCGCGATCGGCGACCCCATCACCTGATCGTGTTAAGCACGTGGCTGCTCGTGGCGTACCTCGGCATCGCCTGCATGCACTTTCAACCCTGGTTTGCGATTTGGCCCATCACGCTGGGAGTTTGGGTGAGCCATCCGCTCGCGCGGCGCGTGCTGGTCGTCTTTACCGCGTCCGCGCTCTTGTCGTATGCCGCGAACTTTGTGTGGATCTGGAACTATCGGGTGATGCAGAGTTTCCAGGTCAACGCGATGTTCGTCGCGGTCATCTTTCTCCCGCCGCTGATCATCGGTCTGGGCAATCGCCTGGGCGCGCGGTGGGCTTTTCCCAAACGATGGCGCGTGTTTGCGCGGGCGTAATCATTTGCCACAGAGGACACAGGGAACACAGAGAAAAATCTCTGCGCCCTCTGTGTCCTCTGTGGCTATTTACGGCGCTGACGTCGAATCCGGCAGTGTGCCGATCGGCGCGGCTTGGATGAACAGCAGCGTGGAGGGATGATTGGCTTGGTATTGAAAGCGAATGCCTTGCGTCATCAACTGCTGCCCCGTGCGGCGCATGAACACCGTACGATCCGCCGATGTGATTTGATATAGCGTTTCCGGTTCCAAGCCCTTTAGCCGCAAGCGCCGGCGTTGCCACGGCACCGTTCCCTGAAACAAAAAGACGACACCCGTTTCATCTGCCGCGCTAAAGAATTCTGCCGCATCCGATTCAGCCGGCGCGGCTAGATTCGGCAGGGTCAGATCGGTTTGCGGCAGCAGCCGATAGAGTGCGCCGTTGGCGATGATGCGGCGCACTTGTTTGTACTGCGCGATTTCCCGGGCGACTGCCGCGCGCAATGCCGGACTCCACTCGCGTGTGTCGGCGGAGATGCCGAACGCGCCCATCATGCGACTGCGTAACCACGCGCGCCACGTCGCCGCGTCGGTCGTTTCCATGAGCGACTCGCTGGCAGAATCCACGAGCCAGGCGTTGAGATACTCTGGCGGGAACGGGTAACTCGCGCCGGCGAGATGATAGCGCACGCGATAACTTGGCTCGGTCTCGTCGCTCAGCCACGCGACATCGGTGCGGCGCATCAGCGCGTAATCCATGCGATTGCCGCCGCTGGCGCAGTTTTCGATCACGAGGTCGGGAAATTCCGCGCGCAGGAAATCGAGCACCTCGTAGAGACCTTGCACGTGCGCGTAATTGCCGTCGCCGGTTCTTCCCGGCGGGTCGCACGACATCCAGAGATTATTGTCCCATTTGAGCCAGTCGAGGTGATTGTCGCGCACGAGCCGCGCGAGCCAGATCTTCATCCATGCGCGCGCGTCGCGATGGCCCAAGCAGATGTGCGCGGTCTCCGCGCGATCGTTCTCCGCCCTTGTTATTGCGAGAACCCCATGCCCGTCGGCGGGCATGCGCGGGGGCAGAAACTGTGCGCGCTGTTGAATGCCCGCCGATGAATCGTGCGGGCTATGGAACAGCGTCGGACAAGTCCGACTAGCCCATTCAAGGGCGCTGTTCACTGGCACGGCGGATTCATCCCCGTGCGGACATAGCAACGATCCTGAGTGGCTCGCAATGACAGACGGAGTGACTTCCGGCGACAGCCACGCCCACGGCACCTCTTTCCCTTCGCCGACGTAGCGCAAATCCACGCGCTCGGGCTCCACCCACAGCCCGAATTTCATGCCCTTGGCGTGAACGTATTCCGAAAATGCCGCGAGTCCACTTGGGAATTTGTCGCGGTTTTCGCGCCACGTCCCCAAGCCCCAACCGAAATCGCCCCGTTGCGGCGAGCCCTCGTACCAGCCCGCATCAACGTAAAATAGTTCCAAGCCCAACTCGGCGGCGGTGTCAACCTCGCGCCGCAATTGCGTTTCGTCGAGGTCAATGCCGTAGGCGTACCAGGTGTTGTACTGCGTCCACGGAAAATCGGCGGGCATCGGGCGCATGAGGTACGTGCGCGCAAACGCGTGCGACGCGTTCGCCGCGTCGTCGAGATCGCCCTGATAAAATCCGAGGAAACGCCGCGGCGCGCTGAAAATTTCGCCGGGCTGCAAATCGCGGCGAAAATCCTCAATGCCCGCGCGTAGCGCTGTCTGCCCATCGTCGCGCGACGCGCTCAGGCGCCACGCGCCGGACCACTCGATCCCGCCGAACAAGCCCTCGCCCAACGCGGACGACGCCAACGCGAACCAGCCCATGCTGCCTTCGGACGAACGCGCGGTGGAACCGATTTCCTGCGCCGCGCCATCGGTCAGCGCGCGCGCGCGCAAGCGCAAGATCGGCAGTGGCTGCGGCTTGGCGGGATCGTCAATCGCCGGGCTCAATCCTTGCACCCAGTACAGCGTGAGCGGTTCGGGCGATGGGCGGAGCGACACGCTGATCGAATCGAGCGCGGTCAGGTCGCGCAACACAGTGTCGCCGGTGTTTTCGACGGCGGCCCACTGTTCGATGACGCTTGCCCAGGGGAAGACGACATAGTGCAGGTGCGCGGTCAGCGCGCCGCGCGCGAGCGATACCTGGAGTTCGAGCGAACCGTCGGGATGCTGCCAGGTTTGATAGCCCTTGGGCGCGAAACCACGATCGCCGCCGGTGATGACCTGACCGCCCAGCACGAGACGCAACGCGGTGTTTGCCGCGCTGGGCGCGAGCCAGTCAACGCCGGTGCGCACGTTCGTCAGCGCGATGACCCGGTAGCCGTTTGTGGGATCGTAGCGCATCCGGCGGCGGATGCCCGCGCTGCCGATTTCCCAGGTCTGCGTCGCGGCGTCGTACGCGATGTACGCGTCGGCGGATTCGGCGACGATCTTGTCGGATATTTCGATTGGTACTGCGCTCACTCCCACGCGTTCCGCGCGCGCGGTGAGACCCAGCAACGCGAACACGAACGCGAGCGCGATCAGCCGCAGCGCGCGGATCGTTTTGAGTTGCATACATTGATTGTAGCACAAACTCGTAGGGAATGCACGCCGTTGCGTTCCGTCTTTTGTCATCCGACGATTTCTTCGGTATAATTGTCATCAACGTAGGGCAAATTTACAGATTTGCCCTACATCGGCGAAGGAATTGATTTCAACGGGGTGGATTAAAGTGATGTTACCCAAGACAGCCGACATCGTCATCATCGGCGGCGGATGTATGGGCGCGAGCACGGCGTACTATCTCGCCGAGCGCGGCGCGGGCAAGATCGTGCTGCTCGAACGCGAAAAATTCCTGGGGATGGGCTCGACCGGACGCAACGCCGGCGGCGTGCGCTATCAATTCTCCACCGAGGTCAACATCCGGCTTTCGCTGTTCAGTCTCGACGTGCTCGCGCATTTCGAAGAACTGTTCGGCATTTCCGCCGGCTATCGCCCGCTTGGCTATCTCTTTTTGCTGACGACGCCGGCAGAGGTCGCGGCGTTCAAAGCGAACGTCGAGTTGCAGCATCGCGTCGGTGTGCCGTGGGTGCGTTACCTTGAGCCGACAGAAATCGCGCGGCTCGCGCCGCTCGTCAATCTCGATGGCGTGATTGGCGGCACGTTTTGCCCGCGCGATGGTTTGGCGGATCCAAACAGCGTGACCCAGGGATTCGCAAAAGGCGCGCGGCGGCGCGGCGCGCAGATCGAAACCGAAACGACGGTGACGGGAATCAAGACCGAAAGCGGGCGCGTCTCGGCGGTCGTAACGAATCGCGGCGAGATTGCGACGCGTACCGTCGTGAATTGCGCGGGACCTTGGGCGGCGCAGATCGGCAAGCTGGTCGGCTTGGACATTCCGATCGTGCCGGTGCGTCGCCAATTCTTCACGACCGACGCGTTGCCACAAGTGCCGCGCGATCACGTCTTTACGATTGAGTTCGCGACGTCGTTCTACTTTCATCCCGAAGGCGCGGGCTTGCTCGTCGGCATGTCGAATCCAGACGAAAAGCCGGGGGACACGTACGCGATTGACGAAGAGTTCCACCTGAAAACGCTCGAGCGCGCGCTGTACCGTCTGCCGCTCTTGGAGCACGCGCGCGTCGCGAGCCAACTTGCCGGGCTGTACGAAGTCACGCCGGACGCGCATCCGATTCTCGCGCCGGCGCGCGCGCTGCCTGGCTTGTATATCGCCGCCGGATTTTCGGGCCATGGCTTTCAGCACTCGCCGGCGACCGGCAAGGTGATGAGCGAATTGATCCTCGACGGCGCGGCGAAGTCCGTGGATATTTCGATGCTCGACTTGGAACGTTTCGCCGAAGGGCGTTTGATCCACGAGGCGAACGTGGTGTGAGCAAGCAGATGTGAGCAAGCAGATTGCCCAAATTCCCTAAACGTGATAGAATTCTGCCGCGACAATGTCCACGATGAAGCCAATCCGTTTTTCATTGCACGCCAGACTGAATCTGCGCGATCGTGAGATCTCAGAGGAAGAAGTTGAACGCGCTTTGCAACAACCAGAGTTTGTCACTCCGGGTTATGCTAATCGCGAGATTTACATGCGCCGTTACCAAGACGGCGTACTTGCTCAAGAGATGCTTCTCCGCGTAATTGTCGAGGAGACGGAAACGGAACGCGTGATAGTGACGGTTCACAAAACGTCCCAGATCGAGCGCTATCTGAAAGGATTACTAAAATGAGAATCGTATACGATCCAGAAACTGATACAATGACGATCACGCTGCGCGAAGAGCGAATCCGCGAATCAGATGAGGTGCGTCCAGGGGTGATTGCGGATTTTGGCTATGATGGGCAGATCGTCCGCTTTGAAATTCTATCCGCGTCGAAGGTGGTTACGCGTCCCAAAGCCATGGCGTTTGAATTGCAAGAAGCATAGGGCAGAAATAATTTGGAGAAAGAAGACCTTCCAGGTTTCGGAGACTTGGAAGGTCTTACTTCACCAACCCGAAGCGATGCGCGAGGCGTCAACGAATTGCTACACAAAACGAATAAACGAAAGCGATGTACGAAGATTACCCGATGGCGATGTGAGAGAGATGAGACGATGGCGAATCCAGAGCATTTGGCAATCCTGAAGCAAGGGGTGGAGGTTTGGAACAAATGGCGGGGTGAAACACTGGCTCACTGATAGACCTCAGCGAGGCAGACCTCAGCGGGGTAGACCTCAAGGGGGCAGACCTCGGTAGGGCAGACCTCAGCAGGACATGTCTCGTCGGGACAGACCTCAGGAGGGCATATCTCAACGGGGGACACCTCTTTCACGCATACCTCGGTAGGGCGGACCTCAGCGGGGCAATCCTCAACGGTGCATACCTCAGCAGAGCA
>DHFK01000224.1 GCA_002400365.1 Anaerolineales bacterium UBA4826
GAGTTGAAGGTGTGCGCGGTCAAGGTAGAGAAAAAGTGACGAGTGGCGCGTGGCGGGTGACGAGGAAGAACCTTGTCACTCGCCACTTGCGTCCGTCTTGGCAACCCATCGCGCTTGGTGTATAATCGGTTGTGCGACAAGGAGGCAACCAGAATGACTCTCCAGGAAATTATTGTTGACATTCACGCTCTCACCGCGGACGTAGAAGTATACGAGCGCAAATATGGCATTCTTTCGGAAACGTTCTACGAACTGTACACTCGGGGCGAAGAACCTACGGACGATGCCTGGGTATTGGATTGGAGTGATTGGGCTGGCGCATACAAGATTCTGTTGCGACGCCAGGAGCAATATCGCCACACGATTCAGACCCTGCGCGGTCAAACGCAAGACCTGACCAGCCTTATTGAGCGAGCCGTCCGCCGTGAACCCATTCCAGTCGCTTCGTGAGTACGAGGAATTTGTCTACACGCTCCGCGAACGTTTCCCTGCTATTGAGCGTTCGACTTTGGTGGTGATTCCGCGCGGCAAACGCGTGGCGGTTGTACAAGGGGAGTTGGCTTTCGCGAAGGGGTATCGCATTACCATCAAGGAACGTTTGTCGCTCGATGCCGATTTGGTAGTGATCGAATCTTACGGGTACGAATTGTGGCACAACGCGGACAAGATTGCTTGGTACGATACCCAACCACATCCAGACGATCCAGATCTGCAGAGTACTCATCCTCACCACAAACATGTTCTCCCGGACATCAAGCACAACCGTGCGCCAGCACCCGAGATGAGTTTTACGCAACCGAATCTTGCCGCGCTGATTCAAGAGATGGAGACGCTCGTACGTAGCGAGAAAACCCAGTAACAGAGTTGAAAGTATACGCAGTGAAAGTGGAGAAGGTGAAACACAAACCTTTGACCCACTTTTGACCCCAGTTTGACTCCGCAGTATAATAATAGAGGAAAGCGCAATGACGCGCTCGGAGTCTCGGACTATGGGCAAATGAAACTTTCACGCCTGCCTGATGCAAGGGGATTGGGGAGGCGTGTTTTGTTTTGACTTGGGAGAAACCGATGAGTCTAAAGATCATCAACAAAGAGGATTTACTGCCGTTTGTCTCTAACATGCTGCGCGAGTACGAAGTGCTGGGTCCGGTAGCGAACGACACTGGCTTCAAATTCGCCGCACTCACCGACGCGGCTCAAGTGCGGTTGGATTACAACACGACCATCCTCCCGCCTCGGAAAGCGCTCTTGCCGACGCAAGAGACGCTGTTCACCTTTCGCACCGACATGCCATCGGTCACGCCGGCGTTCGACATGCGGTGGCGCGTCCTTTTCGGCGTGCATACCTGCGACCTCCACGCGATGCGCATGCTCGACGAAGTGTTCGCGCGGGGCAACCCGGACGCGCATTACATGAAACGCCGCGCGACGACAGCCATCGTCAGCGTCGAATGTCTGGAGGCGTGCGATGAACATTCGTTTTGCAAGAGCATGAACACGCTCACCGCAACCTCCGGCTTTGACCTGCATCTGATTGGTCTCGGCGATTTCTACGCGGTGGACGTCGGCACGACCGCGGGTGATGCGCTGCTGGAAAACCATTGCAAGTCGCACGAGGCAACGCGCCCGGAACTTGTCCTGCTCGACAAGACGATGTCAGCCAAGTGGGCAAAATTTCCCAGCCGGCTCAGTCTCGAAGGAAAGGATTTGCCCGCGCTGATGGGCATCAGTTACAAGAGTCCGGTCTGGGAAGAAATCGGCGTGCGCTGCTTTGGGTGCGGCGCGTGCAACATCGTTTGCCCCACGTGCTACTGCTTCGACGTGCGCGATGAAGTTTCGCTGGATGGCAAGACCGGCGAACGCTCTCGCATCTGGGACTCGTGCCAGTTGGACGAATTCGCGCGCGTCGGCACGGGCGAGAATTTTCGCAAGACGCACGCGCAGCGCTTGCGCCATCGGTTCATGCGTAAAGGCAAATACATCGCCGAGGCGTACCCCGGGCAGCAGGGCTGCGTCGGCTGCGGACGCTGCGCCCGCGCGTGTCTCGTTGACATTACGCCCGTCGGCGTGTGGAACGCGCTGCACAAGGCGCATGCGATGTAGCCCCACCCTTCCCTCCCCCGTCGTCTTCGCAGAAGACGACGGGGGAGGGCGAGGGAGGGGGTCGCAATGACAAAGAGGAATGAATATGTCCCCCATACCTGCAATCGAATCCATCTACATTCCAACCCTGGCGTGGATTTCCAAAGTTGAAACCATGACCGCGATGGAAAAAATGTTTACGATCGAATTGCCGCGCGGTCAATCACTGGGACACAAGCCGGGTCAGTTCGTCGAAGTGAGTTTGTTCGGCATCGGCGAAGCGCCCATTTCGATCTCGTCGTCGCCGAGTCGCAGCAACGGCAAGTTCGAACTGTGCGTCCGCAAAGTCGGCGATGTGACGACTGCGCTGCACAACCTGGACGAAGGCGCGCGCATCGGCGTGCGCGGTCCGTTCGGCAGCGGCTTTCCGGTCGAACAGTTCGAAGGGAGAGATATTCTGTTCGCGCCAGGCGGCTTGGGGCTTGCGCCCGCGCGCAGCGTCATCAACCAGGTGCTCGACCAGCGCGCCAAGTACGGTCGCGTCATCCTCTTGTACGGCGCGAAAACACCGGGCGAGTTGCTGTTCAAAGACGAACTGCAAACCTGGGGCAAGCGCAACGACGTCGAATTTCACGTGACCGTTGATCGAGGCGACAAAGAGTGGATTGGCAATGTCGGCGTCATCACGACGCTCTTTCCCAAGATCACGGTCAACCCGCGCAACACGATTGCGATCACGGTCGGTCCGCCGGTGATGTATCGTTTTGTGATAATGGAATTGCTTGGTAAAGGAATTCCCGAAGATCAGATCTGGGTCTCGCTCGAGCGGCGCATGAAATGCGGCGTCGGCAAATGCGGTCACTGTCAGATTGATCATTTCTACTGCTGCCAGCACGGACCGGCATTCAACTACGCGCAGATCAAAGGCGTGATGGAGGCAATATGAAACCCAAGGTCGCATTCTTCGATTTCACGAGTTGCGAGGGTTGCCAACTGACCGTCGTGGACTCGCTCCAGACGCACCTGGATCTGCTGGACGCGGTTGAGATCGTCCAGTTCCGCGAAGCGATCAGCGAGCGCGGCGAAGACTACGCGGTCGCGTTCGTCGAAGGTTCGATCACGCGCGAATCAGACCAAGCGCGCCTCAAGCAGATTCGCGAGCAAGCGGCGATCCTGGTCGCGCTCGGCGCGTGCGCGCACATCGGCGGCGTCAACGCGATCAAGAACCTTGCGCCGCTGGACGACGTGCGCCAGTACGTCTACGGCGACAAGCACACTTGGTACGCGACGTATGCCACGCGCCCGATCAGCGCGGTCGTACCAGTGGATGCGTTCATCCCCGGCTGCCCGATTGATCGCGAAGAATTCATCCGCGTCGTCAAAGCAGTGCTGCTCGGTAAAAAGCCACCGATCCCGGATTATCCGATGTGTGTGGAATGTAAACTCAAAGAGAATATCTGCGTTTTCCACAAAGGCGGTTTCTGTCTCGGTCCAGTCACGCGCGCGGGCTGCGGCGCGATCTGCCCGACCTACGGCGACGGTTGTGAGGGCTGTCGCGGCGCGATTTCGAATCCGAATCGCGATTCGATGAAGAACGTGCTGGCGGAGCATGGGTTGACGACGGAGGGTGTGTTGGCGCGGATGACGATGTTCAATGCATACGAGGTGACCAAAACGTGATGCGTGACTCGTGAT
>DHFK01000146.1 GCA_002400365.1 Anaerolineales bacterium UBA4826
TGTCATTTGCCATTCAGGAGCATCTCCAATCTCCAATCTCCAATCTCCAATCTCCAACCTCCAACCTCCAATCTCCAATCTCCAATCTCCAATCTCTACACAACCTGACCTACTGGCACAACGAGCCGTACCTCGGTTTTGGCGCGGGCGCACATTCGTGCTTTGGCGGCGAGCGGTATTGGAATGTCCTGTCGCCGCTGGAGTACATTCAGCGCATCGAGCGCGGCGAGAGCGTGGTCGCGGGGCGCGAGCGAATCAGCCGCGAATTGGAAATGGCGGAGACGATAATCCTGGGGCTGCGGCTGAACGAGGGAATTGCGTTTGACGCGTTTGCCACACGGTACGGCGAAGATGCGCGCGAAAAATACGCGCAGCAATTGGGAGAAGTGAAAGGGTTGGGATTGATCGAGTTGACGGAGGAGCGCGTGCGCTTGACGCCGCGCGGACGGTTGCTATCGAATGAAGCGTTTTGGAGATTCTTGCCGTGACCCTCTCGTCTCGCGCACAGCCAGCGCCACCGGCAGCGCAATCAACGCGGGCAGTCCGGCTAGAATCAGCGCGCGATCAAGCCCCGCCCATCCCGACGCGGCAATACCGACGACCGGCGCAACAAAGATAACCAGGTCAATCGCCGCATCGAACATCCCCAGCGTTGTCGCCGCGCGATCGTGCGGTGTCACATCAGCCATCATCACCAAGCCGAGCAGAAACGTCGTCCCACCGGCGAGACCGAACAGCGTGTACCACGCGATCAGCGTTGGCAAGTCGCGCGCATGATACAGCCCGATACTCGCCAGTACGATGAGCGGCTGCGCGGCGATGACGAATGGTCGCCGCCCCACGCGATCGGAGAATCGTCCGACCAGGAACGACGCGGCGGTAAAGCCGATGGATTCCATCGCCAACATCAGCGCGATCTGCCACTCGGCGCTGCCCAGCGATAGGGCTTGGACCGGGAGCAACGCGGCGAGAATTGGAAAAGCAAAGTTATTGACGGCTGCGAAGAGAGCGAACGCCCAGGTTCGTCGTTGCGAAAACACGCGCGCCAATTCGGCGAGGTTGAGCCGGTGACCTGACTCGATTTTGCCGCCGCGCGGAAAAAGGAAAAGCACCCCGCACGCCGCGAACGACAACAGCCCGTCCACTATGAATGGCGCGCGCAGCGAATACAGCGACAACCATCCGCCAAGGCTCGGCGCGAGAATGAACGACAATCCCTGGCTGCTGCGCAACACGCCGAAGAACGTTCCTTGCCGTCCTTCCGAAATTTCGGCTGTCAGACCGAGCAGCGCCGGCATTGCGATCGCATCGGCTGCGCCGCCGAGAATGCGCAGCGCGAGCAGCCATTGCCACTGCGTGACCAACGCGCACAGCAGCGACGTGAGTCCGCCCAGCGCCGCGCCGACCACGAGCACCGCGCGGCGACCAAAGCGATCGGCAAGGACGCCGCTGACAAATTGGAGCGCCACGAGCGTCATCAGCGCCGACGAAAGAACCGCCGCGATCTCTTGCGGGTTCGCGCCCAGTTCGGCGGAGAGGCGCGGCAATACCGGCACTCCGACCTGGGTGCTCAGGAAAAGAATAAAGGTGACGATGGCGAGGAGGTGGATTTTCACGATCCCGCGTGACTATTTCACTCGCCGCGTCATCGCGTCCGCAATCTCGCGCAGCCGATCCATCGCGCGATTCTCGATGCCCGTGGTGTCGAGCGCGCCGAGCGCGGCGGCGCGGAACTCGTCCGCCTGGCTTTGCGTTTGTGCGCGCGCGTCAACGGCGTCGAGCAACGCCAGCACGCGCGCGACATCGTCCTGCGTGAGACTGGGCTGGCTGTAGATCGCGCGCAGCGCCGCGCCGTGCTGCGGATGCCGCAAGCCGATGATCGCGGGCAGCGATTTTTTCTTCGATAGAATGTCGGTCGCGGCGGACTTGCCGGTGACGGTGGCATCGCCCCAGATGCCGAGGATGTCATCGGTGATTTGGAACGCGAGACCGATGTTCGCGCCGAAACGGTCGAACGCGTCAATGAGCGTGGGGTCATCCGTAGCCAGCATCGCGCCGATGCGCGTCGAAGCCGCAATGAGCGCGGCGGTCTTGCCGCGAATCATCTGGATGTACTCGGCGAGGGTCACGTCAAAGCGCGATTCGAAACTGAGGTCGAGGAACTGTCCCTGGCAGAGCGCGAGCGTGGCTTCGTCGAACACCAGACTGATGTCCGCGCATTTACGCACGTCCAGCCCGCGCTGAAACAAGCGATCAATGGCGAGCCGCGCGAGCACGAACATGCCGTCGCCGGCGTTCAGTCCTTGCGCCAGCCCCCAGACTTTCCAAACCGCCGCGCGCCCGCGCCGCTCGTCGCCTTGATCCTCGATGTCGTCGTGGATCAGCGAAAAGTTGTGCGCGAGTTCGATGGCGGCGGCGACCGGGAGCGCGGGTTGCCACGCGCCGCCGACCGTTTCGCAACTGACCAGACAGAGCAACGGTCGAATGTGTTTGCCGGTGTCCGTTTTGATCGAGGCGAAATGCGCGTCCGTCCAGCCGAGATGGTACTTGAGCATCCCGTAGTACGGGGCGTAGGCGCGGCTAGGCGCAACGACCAGCGCGCGTAATTCGTTTTCGAGTGCGGCGAGATAGTCTTCCATTGACGATTTTCCATCTTGTCATTGCGAGCAAAGCGAAGCAATCCCCAAGCGACTTGACTGCTTTGGCACTTGCCTCGCAACGACAACTGGCTAGAGTTTCTCCAAGTGCTTTGTATTTCTCAGCGCGTCCACGTTCTCCGCGCCGATGCCAAACATCGCGATCCGCAACTGCTCTTCGATCAACTTGATTCCATCAATCGTGTCTTCGACGCTGCGATCGGCGAGTTTCAGCATCGGCGCGGCAAAGCCGACCAGACTCGCGCCCAATGCAATGCACTTGGCGGCATCCACGCCATCCTTGATTCCGCCGCTGGCGATCAGCGGCATGGATGGGACAGCGCGGCGCACGCGCTCCAAACTGTCGGCGGTCGGAATGCCCCAGTCCCAAAATGCCTCAGCCAGTTCCCGCAGGAAAGCCGAAGGCGCGCGGTACGCTTCGACGGCAGCCCAGGACGTGCCGCCCGCGCCGGCGACGTCAATCGCCGCGACGCCGGCACTGGCGAGTTGCCGCGCCACGTCGGCGGAGATGCCAAACCCAACTTCTTTCACGACGACCGGCGCGCCGAGCGCGGCGCACACTTTTTCGATTTGCTTCAACAAGCCCTTCCAACTCGTGTTGCCGCCGGACTGGACGGCTTCCTGAATCGAATTGAGGTGCAGGATCAGCGCGTCGGCGCGGATCATTTCGACCGCGCGGCGGCACTGGTCCACCGAGTAGGCATAGTTGAGTTGAATCGCGCCAAGGTTCGCCAAGAGCAGGATGTCAGGCGCGACGCGGCGCACCTGGTAGGTGTACGCGAGCGACTTGTCTTGAATTCCCGCGCGCTGCGAGCCAAGCCCCATGGCAATGCCGGTGGCTTGCGCGGCAGTCGCCAGAGTGAGATTGATGCGCTCGGCTTCGTGCGCGCCGCCAGTCATCGAAGAGATGAGAAGGGGCGCGCGCAGCGGCTTGCCGAATATAGTCGTGGCGAGCGACACGTCCTTCAGATTCAGGTCAGGCAGCGCCTGGTGGATCAGGCGATAGCGTTCCAGTCCGCTCGTCGTCTGACGGGCTTGGACGTTTTCGTGCAGGTTGATCCGCAGGTGTTCGAGTTTACGGGTTTCGTGGGTGGTATCGTCAGGTGACATCTTTGCCTTCTCTGCTTTCTGCCGCAACTCTTGGCGCAGCGCGGTGTTCTAGTCTACGCGCGCAGCCCGATTATAGCACAAATGAGAGGTTGACGCACAAGCCGAATCCGGGTATACTCTGGCTCAGTTGACGAGCGCTGCAGGTTATCCGCATATTCATTCCACAGGAGGAAAAGCCAAATGGCAAACGAAGTTTTCGATCAGGTCAAAGCAATTATCGTGGACAAACTCGGCGTGGATGAGAGCAAAGTCACGATGGAGGCGCGCTTTCGCGAAGACCTCGAAGCCGACTCACTCGACCTCGTTGAATTGATCATGGAGTTTGAAGAAAAGTTCGGCGGGGAGATCTCCGACGAAGAAGCGCAAAAGATCACGACTGTGGGCGAAGCGGTCAATTACCTCCAGTCGCACATGAAGAAATAGTCCGACGACGCTTTGGCACGCGGGCAATTCTAGAGGAGGATGGGGACGCGGTCGCGCGTTCCCATTTTTGTTGACGTATGATCCATGACCCCCCGCCGCGCGTCAGCGCCGTGATTCTCGCCGGCGGGAAAAGCCGCCGCATGGGGCGCGATAAAGCATTCCTCGCTTTCGACGGCGCGCCGCTGATCGCCCGCGTGATCGAGCGCGTGCGCTCTCTTTGCGCCGAGGTCATCATCGTCGCGAACGACGCCGACGCGTACGCGCCGTTCGGCGCGCGCGTGGTCGGCGATGTGTATCCGGGCAAGGGATCGCTCGGCGGGGTTTTCTCGGGCTTGCAAGCCGCGCGCGCCGAGTTCGTGCTGGCGGTTGCGTGCGATATGCCGTTCTTGAATCCTGCCCTGTTGCGCTATTTGATTTCGCTCATTCCTCAGTTCGACGTCGTCATTCCGCGCGCGTCCAGCCCCTCCGGCAAGACGCCGCGTTCGGCGCGCGGCGACCCGTGGCGCGGCGAGATCGGACTGCCGCGCGCCGATCAGCCCCTCGCCAAAGACCGGGATCTACACCCGGTGCACGCGGTCTATTCCAAGCGCTGTCTCGCACCGATGGAGGCGCGCTTGCGCGCCGACGATCTGCGGCTCATCAGTTTTCACGATGCGGTGCGTGTCCGCGTGGTTGGGTCTGACGAAGTGGATCGCTTGGATCCCAAGCACCTGTCGTTTTTCAACGTGAATACGCCCCAAGACCTGGAGTTGGCTAACCAACTCACCAACGATCGCACGATCAAACTAGACCATGTTTGAAGAAAAAGCGCAGACGCTTTACTACCGCGTCACGGAGACGAGCGCGGCGTCAATCAGCGGCGCGGTGATTGGCGAAAGCCGGTGGGTGTTGTTTGTCAACGGACTCGAAACGGTCACGTTCATGGCGACCGCGCGCAACTTGCATCACCTCGCGCTCGGGTTTCTTGTGTCGGAGAACCTGATCGCAGGGCTGTCAGACGTCGGTTCGATCCGCGTGAATCAAGCGCCTGACCGCGCGTACTGGTACATCCCCGCGCTCGGGGTGAACGAGACGCGCCCGATGCCGATCTGCGAAGAAGGCGTTGGCTCGATTCAAGTGCGGCTTGTGCGCGCCGAGTTTCGCTTGCCCTCACACCGCGTCTTGACGAGCGGGTGCGGCGGCGGCGTGACGTTCGACGATTTGTCCAGGGCGCAAATGCCGCTGGATTCCAAACGCGCCGTGCGCGCGGCGCAGATTTTCGCGCTGATGCGCGCTATGAACGCGCAGGCGACGTTGTATCGCGAGTGCCGCGGCGTGCACACCTCTGCGCTGGGCGACGGCGAGCGATTGCTGGCGATCGCCGAAGACATTGGTCGCCACAATACGCTGGACAAACTGCGCGGCGATTGCCTGATGCGCGGCGTCTCGACCCAGGATCGCATCTTGATAACCACCGGGCGCGTCTCATCGGAAATGATCACCAAGGCGGCGAAGATGCAAGCGCCGATTGTCGTTTCGCGCACGTCGCCGACTCATCTGGCGGTACAACTCGCACGCGCGTGGAATATCGCGCTCGTCGGCTACGCGCGCGGCGGCGAAATGCATGTGTATTGCGGAATAGAACGAATTATCATTGAAAGACAAGGTGACGGGGTGACAAGGTGACAGGGTGGCGGGGGTGACACGGTGATCTTCTCTCCTTGTCACCCTGTCACCTTGTCTTTGTCGCCGAGGTGAAACAATGAATTTGATATCTGTGGATGAGGCGCTGAGTCACATTCTCAAGCATTTCCAGCCACTCGAACCCGAGCGCGTGCCATTGCTGGCGGCGCTGGATCGCGTGCTAACCGAAGACATCGTCTCGGAGATGAACGTGCCTCCGTTCAACAATTCGGCGATGGATGGCTATGCGGTGCGCGCAGAAGACATCGGCAGCGCGTCGCGCGAAAATCCCGTTACCTTGCGCGTCATCGGCGACGTGGCGGCGGGCTATGTCGCAGAGCGCGAGGTCGAACGCGGCACCGCGATGCGCATCATGACCGGCGCGCCGCTGCCGCCGGGCGCGGATACTGTCGTGCGCTTTGAGGAAACGTCGGAAGGGGTCGAAGCGCGCGGCGCGAGCCAGGGTCGTGAGAGCGTCCAAATTCTAAAGGCGATGCAGCGCGGCGACAATGTGCGCGCGGCGGGGGAGGACATTCACGCCGGCGAAATCGTCTTGCCCAAGGGAACGGTCGTGCGCGCGGCGGAGATTGGTGTGCTGGCATCGCTGGGCCGAAAAGAGGTCAACGTGCATCGGCGTCCCCGCGTCGCGATTCTCGCGACCGGCGATGAATTGGTCGCGGTGGATGAGCCGATCGCGCCCGGCAAGATTCGCAACTCGAATGAGTATTCGAACGCGGCGGCGGTTATCAAGGCGGGCGGCATTCCGATTCAACTCGGCATCGCGCGCGACAACATTGCCGATTTGACTGCCAAGATTCGCGCCGGGCTTGACGCGAACGCCGACCTGTTCCTGACGAGCGCGGGCGTGTCGGTCGGCGATTACGACATGGTGAAAGACGTGCTGAACGCAGAAGGGGAGATGCGCTTTTGGCAAGTGAGAATGAAACCGGGCAAGCCGTTGGCGTTTGGAATTCTGCGCGGACATGCCGGACATCGGCGCGACGTGCCACTGCTTGGTTTGCCGGGCAATCCGGTCAGCGCGATGATTTCGTTCGAGGTCTTTGCGCGTCCCGCCATCTTGACCATGCTCGGCAAAACAAAACTCGCGCGACCGACTGTCCGCGCGGTTTTGCGGCAAGACGTCAAGAACGACGCGCAGCGCCGCAACTTTGTCCGCGTCGTCGTCGAGAAACGCGCGGAGGGTTTGGTCGCGCAGACGACTGGCGAGCAAGGTTCGGGAATCCTCACCTCGGTTTCACGCGCGAATGGATTGCTTGTGGTCCCTGAACAAGTCACGTTCGTGCGCGCAGGCGAGAGCGTGGACATTCAGATGCTAGATTGGCCCGAGTGGTAGAACAAAACCTTGCGAAGGTTGCAGACCTTCGCAAGGTTTTCTAGTAGTTCGTCAATCTAGTTTTGCAGGGTAGCAGCCCAGCTGCGCTGGGCGCCACGGGCAGCGCGGCTGCCCTCCCGCCCCGCAAGATTTTTCTGTCAGAACACTAATGCTTGGCTTGCACGCTCACGTCGTCAACGAAGAAACTAGTGGGATTATTCGCGTCGGTTTGAACGACAAAGGCAATTTGGATCGTCTGACCGGCGTAAGACAGGGTCGGCGTAAAGGTACTCTGTTTCCAAGTTAGCGCGGTATCCCCATCGTACAAGGGGTCGAGATTCTGCAAGGTCGTCGTGCCGGCGCTGTTGCGGAGCCGCACGTCCATGCGGTCGAAAGTTTGCGGGCTTGGTTCGGTGGTGCTGACCTGCCACCAGAAACTCACTTGCAGACTCGTAGTGCCGGTGGGGACGGTGAAAGTTTGCCAGAGGATTTCTTGAGCCAGATTACTTCCTCCCAGCCAGGCTTTCCATGCGCCGGTGTGGGCGGGAGGGTTGGAAGAATTATCCAGAATACTGCTGGACATTGTGCTACTCGTCGTCCAGAACGAATTGGGCAAGCCGGCTTCGAAACTGCCATCTTGGATCAATTGCTGCACGGGCGCTGGACCGGCGCGCATGACCATGGGAAGGTAGAGCGCGAACGCCGCTCTGGGCGCGGCGGCTTGAGCCACAGACGTCTCGTCTTGGGGACGCAGCGCCACTATGCCGATCAGCAGCAGACTAACACTGGCGGCGATCAAGTAACGGAATAGATGACGATACATTTCGGCTCCTTGCACATCAAGGGGGTGGCTCCAAACCACCCCCTTGACTGTTTGTTTGGCGTGCGCAGCGCGCAAATCGTGCGTGTGGCTTTGGCGTCAGGGCGCGGGTTACTTGGGGCGCGCCACCGCCGCAGTGCTGCCAAAGAGTTTGCTTGGCTTGCTGGTGCCTGTGCCCTTGACCTCGATCTTGAGCGCATTGACAGAGCCATCGGCTTGGACAAGCCCCTTGACTTCGACAGCCACGCCGACAGCCGGCGCGCCGTGTTCTTGCTCGATGACCGTGGTCGCCGACACGTGCACGGTCAATCCATTCACCTTCCAGTCGCCGATCATACCCGACGGGGGCAGGCTCTGGATCGTGCCGTAGACTTTGATGTATTTGTCCGTGCTGGGCGTTGGGTTTGAGCGCGCTTCGATCTCCGTCGCGTTAATCGAAGTGTCGGCTTGCTGCGTACCCTCCACTTGGACGAAGGTACCGACCCCGATCGTCGCGCGTTCTTGCTTGATCTTCGTCGCGGCTGAAACGTGGATCGTGCGACCGCTCACCTGCCAATCGCCCACGAGACCCGCGGCGGGCAAACTCTGAACGATACCGTAGAACTCAATCTTGCTGCCCGCCGAGGTTGAATTCTCTTGGACTTCGATCTCGCCGGCATTGATCGAATTGTCGGCTAGGCGCAAGCCCTCCACCTTGACGATCGCGCCGGTGGCGATACTACCATGTTCTTGCTTGATGCGTGTTGCGGCGGTGACGTGAATCGTCTGTCCGCTGACCGTCCAATCGCCAATCCAACCGGCCGTGCCGGGCAGCGTCTGGATCGTGCCGATCAACTTGACGACGGCGCTCGTGCCGCCGGTGTTGGTGGTGCCTTGCTTGACCTCGATCTTGGTCGCGTTCATCGAGCCGTCGGTTTGGCGCGTGCCCTTGACTTCGACGTATGCGCCCACCTTTGCCATGCCGTCTTCTTGGTCAATCGTGGTGGCGGCGGTGACATGGACGATGCGCGAATCCACTTGCCAATCGCCGACAAAACCCGACGCAGGCATACTCTGGATCGTGCCGTAGAAATCGGACTCCCCGCCGGTCTCGCCCGAGTCCGCGAACGCGGCGCTCAGCGGGAACAAGCAGATCAGCATAGCCAACACTGCGGTCAGCCCGAGCCAACGCCTGTTCAAGTGTGTCTTCATACCGTTGTACCTCCGACATTGGTTTGCCACAGTGGTCTGTGACTGAGGCAAGTATAGCATGTCCCGGTTGGTACTGGGTTAAGTCCGATTCAAGAGTTTCTTAAATCTAGATTAAATCGGCGACCGCGTTTCTCCCTATCAGGAAAATGGGGTGGTTGAGAACAACCACCCCATTGACTTGCCGATTTTGTCGTGAGTAGCCCGCTGCGAGTTACTTGCCGATTTGGCCGACCGCAGAACTGCGCCCGAACAGCGAGTTCGCTTTGGGCGCCATGCCTTTGACCTCGATCTTGAGCGCGTCGACCGTACCATCGGTCTGCAATACGCCTTTGACTTCGACGATCGCGTTGACCACGATCGGTCCGTGCTCGATCTTGGTTTGCGCGGTCACATTCACCGTCAGTCCATTGATCTTGTACGTGCCGACGACTCCTGATGCTGGCACCTCCTGCACCACGCCGTAGAATTTGATGTAGCGAGTCGGCGGAGGTGGGGGACCGGCACGGACCTGTATCTCTGTCGCGTTGACTGATTTGTCCGCTTGGAGGATCCCCTTGACTTTGACAAACGCGCCGACGACGGCTTTGGCGTGTTCCTCGTCAATCTGGGTTGACGCGGCGACATGGACGGTGCGGTCGCTCACGACCCAATCGCCGATCAGAGTGCCGGTAGGCAGTTGCTGAATTCTGCCGAGAAACTCGACGCTCTGTCCCGGGGAAGGCGGCGCGAATACGACGTCAATTTCGCCGGCGTTTACCGACTTGTCAGATTGAACCACGCCTTCGACCTTGACCGTAACGCCGACGGCAACCTTGCCGTGCTCTTCGTCTACTTGGGTGGTGTTGGTCACGTGGACGGTAACGGTCGTGGTCATCATGGACATGGCGTTCGTCATTCCGGTGAGACTCATCGGCGCAGAGACCGTCCAATCGCCAATGAGACCGGCAGGGGGCAGGGATAGCACGACGCCTACGAACTTGACGTGCCTGTCGTTATTGCCGCTCGATAGCACCTCGATCTTGGACGCGTTGATCGAGCCATCGGACTGCGGAGCGCCCTTGACTTTGACGTACGCGCCGACGACGGCGGCTTGAACCTTCGGCTTGATCTCCGTGGTGGTTGACACGTGGACGGTCAGACTGTTTACTTTCCAGTCGCCGTTTTGCGGGTCGCTCGGCAGGCTCTGGATGACGCCAAAGAACTCTACCTGGCTCATCGCCGGCATGACCTGGATCCGATTGGCTTGGATCGTGCCATCCACCAGCAATCGCCCGGCGACTCGCACAAACGCGCCCACGTGCACGGCTTGGAGATTCGGCTTGATCTCCGTCGTGTCGGTCACGTGGACGGTCAGGTTGTTCACCTTCCAGTCGCCGATGAACCCGGCGGTGTTTGGCAGTTGCTGAATGACGCCAAACATCTCAAAGGACGGACCACCCTCTTCGTCCGCGAGCGCGGTGTGCGTTGTGAGCAGCAGACTCGCGCCCATGGCGAGCAAGAGCAGCAGCCCAGCCCATAGCCCGCGCGATCGAATGCTCATCTCTTTGCCTCCTTGGTACGATTTGGCTCTCATTTTACACTAAAATTCACAACCCTGTCCATAGTACCATTTACATAGACTTGTACGCGATATGCGCCAACCGGCACGATCGGACCTTGTTGAAAGTCGAGGTTGGATGACCCGACCACTTCGGTCAATTCCGCTTCGCCGATCAATGTGTTGCACGGCGCGGCTTTGCCGACATCGGTTGCGTACCATGCGGTCTTGACCGTGGTGTTGGCGGGCGCGTTCTGAATTGCGACAACCGCGTGGACCATCGAATTGGGCTTGAACTCGACCGTCGGATTGACCGGTTCGTTGGTGTCGCTCTTGACGCTTTGCGCCATAGTCACACTCTTGACGATGCCTGATGGTTTCGTGTTCGGTTGTGGCAATGGGGGGCAGCCGCTGGGCGTGCTGGTGGCTGTGGGCGATGTTGCCGATGGAGGTGTACGACTGGGCGTAGGTCCGCTGGCTAACTTGGGTGTATTGGTTGGAGTGGCTGCGCCAGTCGCTTTGGTTGCTGTGGCTCGAACTGCCGTCCCGGTCGCGCGCGCGACCCCGGTGGGCGTGGCGGCACGTGGGGTTGCGGCATCGGGCGCGCGCGTCGTGGTTGTCTCACTCCATCCCATGGTAGGATTGCCCAATGCTACGTTTGTGGGAGCGCCGCTGGATTCATCTTGGGCTTTTGTCGTCAGAGCCGGAATAGTCTGTTCCTGCGGCGCCAATGCCGTGGTCAGTTGACACGCCAACGCAGAGAGAATCATTAATCCGACGAGCCAAGTACCGCGCCACATTCCCTTGCCTCCGCAAGTCATACGACCAGCCGCACGAACTTGCGTCGCCCCACGCGCAGTACGGCTGGTTGCGCGGAGATCAACGTGTCCACCTTCTCGATCGTCGCGTCGTCGAGTCGCACGCCGCCTTGCGTGATCAGCCGCCGTGCTTCGCTGCGCGAGGACGCGAGGTCTGCCGCGACCAGCAGGTCAATGATCGGCATCGCCGCGTTCAGCGCGAACGTGGGTATGTCGGTCGGCAGTTCGCGCTGCTGGAACACCTTGACGAACTCGGCTTCCGCCGCGCGCGCCGCGTCCGCGCCGTGGAATTGCGTGACGATGTCGCGGCCCAAGCGCATTTTGAGATCGCGCGGATTGACGCTGCCGCCTCTTATCGCGCGCTCCATCTCTATGATTTCTGTGTCGGGCGCGTCGGTAATCAGCGTAAAGTACGTGATCAACATCTTGTCCGCCAGGGACATGACTTTGCCGAACATATCGCCCGGGTCATCGAGCATGTCAATCGTGTTGCCAAGCGATTTGCCCATCTTGATGTTGCCATCGGTGCCAGGGAGTAGCGGCACCAGGAAGACCTCTTGCGGTGTTATGCCCAGTCGTTGCATCAATTGTCGCCCGGCGAGAATGTTGAATTTCTGATCCATGCCCCCGAATTCGACGTCCGCGTCAATCGCGATCGAGTCGTATGCCTGGAGCGCCGGGTACATCAACTCGGTCAGCGTAAGCGGCGCGCCCTCTTTCACGCGCTTGTCGAAGGTTTCGTGCTCCATCATGTCGGCGAAGGTGAATTGCTTGGTGAGGCGAAACACATCCGCCAGCGTGAATTTGCCGAACCACTCGCTCTGCCAACGCACTTCGGTCTGGGCACGGTCAACGATCATAAAGAACTGGTCCATAAAAGTCCTGGCGTTCTGTTGCACCTGGTCCGCGCTCAGCATCGTGCGCGTTTCATCGCGTCCCGAAGGATCGCCAATTTGCGCTGTCCAGTCGCCGACGATCAGCACGACGGTATGACCCAGTTCCTGGAATTGGCGCAGTTTGCGAATGCCCACCGCGTTGCCGATAGTCAGGAAGGGGCGCGACGGATCAAAGCCCATTTTGAGGCGTAGGGGCTTGCCGGCGTTCAAGCGCTGGCGCAGACTCGTCTCGCTGATGATTTCCGCAACCGCGCGCTTGAGGATATGGTCAATGGACAAGGCAGACATGAACGACTCCGAAATTAAAGTGGCTTGATTATACCACAGCATCGCGGCAAACGAAAGTTGTTTGACATTCGTAGGGTGTTCGACTACAATGGCGCGCGAAGAGAGGTGTGCTATGTTACAATGGGCGGATGTGCTGAATGACAAGTCGCTGCAGAACTTGTCATACAAAATTGAACTCGATGCAAAAGGGAGAATCGTTATGACGCCAGCGTCAAATCGCCATGCGCGCTATCAAGGCAAGATCGGGGGATTATTGACTCGGCTGGCGCGTGGAGGCGCGGTGCTTACCGAATGTTCCATTGAGACGCTCGATGGTGTCAAAGTTGCCGACGTTGCGTGGGCGGCAAACGAATTTCTCAAAAGGCATCGAGACGAAACTCCGTTCACCGCGGCGCCAGAAATCTGCGTTGAAATAACCTCGCCCTCGAATAGCCGCGCAGAGGTCGAAGAGAAAATCACGTTGTATCTTGCNNAAGAAATCCAAGTTGGTCGCGCGGTTTCCAGCGAAGATTTGACAAGAAAGAGGAATAAGGTCCAATGAGAAAGGTAGGAAGCCAATGGAAGTCGCTCTGACTTTACCCAGGATTCCCCCGCTAGTTCTGCACTTGGGACCCGCCTTGCAGAAGTTGAGCGACCGCGAGTTCTTTGAGTTTTGCCAACTGAATAGAGATTTGCGCCTGGAACGCACCAGCGAAGGAGACTTGATCATCATGCCACCGACCGGAGGAGAGACCGGCAAACTGAATTTCGCTCTAACGGCACTGTTTGGCGCGTGGGTAGAAAAGGATGGCGCGGGGATCGGCTTTGATTCGTCAACGGGATTCACACTGCCCAATGGCGCGAAACGCTCGCCAGACCTTGCCTGGGTCAAACGTTCTCGGTGGGAGGCGTTGACGCAGAAAGAGCGCAAGGAGTTTCCGCCTCTGTGCCCAGAATTCGTGGTGGAGATCCGTTCCGAGTCGGATGCGCTGGATACCCTCCAAGCCAAAATGGAAGAGTACATTGCCAACGGCGCATTGCTCGGCTGGTTAATTGATTCCCTTGAGAAACGAGTCTACGTCTACCATTCCTCGGGGCCGGCGCGTTGCCTGGACGATCCAAAGACGCTTTCAGGCGATCCGGTCCTGCCGGGATTTACCGTGGATATGCAGCGGCTCTGGTCGTAAATAGGATTCCCATGTCTCTCTCTTCTACCGAAATTCGCAAGATATTCTTGGACTATTTCAGGCGTCGCAAACACGCGATCGTCCCGAGTTCGTCGCTGATTCCCGCGGGCGACCCAACGCTCCTCTTTACGAACGCGGGCATGGTGCAGTTCAAAGACGTTTTTCTCGGCCGCGAGAAACGCGACTATTCCCGCGCGACGACGTCGCAGAAATGTATGCGCGTTTCCGGCAAGCATAACGACCTGGAAAATGTTGGACCCTCGCCGCGGCATCACACCTTCTTTGAGATGCTCGGCAACTTTTCCTTCGGCGACTATTTCAAAAAGGACGCAATTCAATACGCGTGGGATTTGCTCGTCAATCACTACGAACTCGATCCCGCGCGGCTGTGGTTCACCGTGTTCGAAGGCGACGATGAGGTGCCGGCGGACGAAGAAGCGGCGGAACTGTGGGTGAAAGCCGGCGCGGCGCCGGACCGCGTCCGGCGCTTTGGGCGCAAGGACAATTTCTGGAGCATGGGCGAGACGGGACCTTGTGGCCCCTGCTCCGAGATTCATTACTATCGCGGCGCGCGTCCCAAAGATCCAAAATACAATCGTCTCGAGTACGTGAACGGCGAGGGCGGAGAGACGATCGAGATTTGGAATCTCGTCTTTATGCAATTCAATCGTTTTCAAGATGGCGATACATTCAAACTCATGCCGCTGCCCAAACCATCGGTAGATACCGGCGCGGGGCTGGAACGCGTCGCGGCGGTTTTGCAGCGCAAGACCTCGAACTATGAGACCGACCTGTTCAAGCCGATCATCGAGCGCACGCGCAAGTTGCTGGGGCACGACAAGGCGACGCTGGAGCAGCGAATCGCGTCGTATCGCGTCATCGCCGATCACTCGCGCGCGGTCGCGTTTCTCACCGCCGATGGCGTGATCCCCGGCAACGAAGGACGCAACTATGTGCTGCGCCTGATTCTGCGTCGCGCCGCGCGGCATGGGCAACTGCTCGGCTTTGACGAGCCGTTCCTGACCCAAGTGCTGCCGACGGTCGTCGAAGTGATGGGCGACGCGTATCCCGAATTGGTCAAGCGCCGCGACGCGATTTTGAAAACGACATTGCAAGAGGAACAGCGTTTCCAGGCGACGCTTCGCACTGGTTCTGTGCTGCTCGACGATTTGATCGCAGATCTCGAGGCGAAAGGCAAGCCGACGATCTCGGGCGCGGACGCGTTCAGACTGCACGACACGTACGGCTTTGCCCTCGAACTGACGCGCGACTATGCGCGCGAGCACGGTTTGACCGTTGACGAAGCCGGTTTTCGCAAGGCGATGGAAGAACAAGCCGAGCGTTCGCGCGCGGCGTCGGTGACAAGTGTGACGGAGGCAGCCGGCGAGCAAGTCTATCGCGCTGCAAAAGAGCAACTGCTTCCGTCGGGCGTCGCGCACGATCCGTACGCCAGCACGGAGATCGAAACCCCGGTGGCGGGCATTTTGCGCGACGGCGCGCGCGTCGCCGTCGCGAACGTCGGCGACGCCGTCGAGATAATTCTGCCGGCGACTTGCTTCTACGTCGAATCGGGCGGACAGGTGAGCGATACCGGGCGGATCGTCCAGTACGCCGGCGCGGCGGACGGCGCGGAACTCGAAGACGCGAACGTCGTATGGGCGGTCGCCGTGACCGACGTGCGCCAACCGGTTCCGGGCTTGATCGTTCACATCGGCAAGGTTGTGAAAGGCGCGCCGCGCGTGGACGATACAGCGATCGCCGAAGTGGATCGCTTGCGCCGATGGGACATTATGCGGAATCACACCGCGACCCATTTGCTGCATCGCGAACTGCGCTACGTCCTCGGCGAGCACGTGCAGCAGGGTGGCAGTCTCGTCGCGCCCGAGCGCTGCCGGTTTGATTTTTCGTCCACCGGCATGGTGACGCAGGACGAACTCGACGTTATCGAGCAGGCGGTGAATGACGCGATCCTCGCGGATTTCCCGGTCGCGCCGTACGAGATGGCGTACAGGGAAGCAGTCGCCGGCGGCGCGATGGCGCTGTTCACCGAAAAGTACGGCGCGCGCGTGCGCGTGGTCAAAGTGGGGGATCCGGCGCGACCTTTCAGCCAGGAGTTGTGCGGCGGCACGCACGTCGAACGCACGAGCCAGATCGGATTGTTTCACATCGTGTCCGAATCGTCTGTTGGCGCGGGCTTGCGGCGCATCGAAGCGGTGACGGGGCGCGGCGTGGGGCGACTGCTGCAAGAAGGTTTGGGACGCCTGGAACGGACGGCTGCCTATTTGCGCGTGACGCCGGAACAAGTGGATCGCAAGGTCCTCGAATTGCTGAGCGAACGCGATGCGCAGCAGAAAGAAATCGAGCGGCTGCGCCGGGAAATCGCCCAGCACGATGTTGAGAAACTGTTGCAGCGCGTGCAATCGGTTGAGGGAGTTGCCGTATTGGCGGCGCAGGTTCAAGCCGCGAACGTGGACGTGCTGCGCGAGATGGGCGACTGGCTCAAGGACCGACTGGGCACCGGCGTCGTCGTGCTGGGCGCGGCGATTGATGGCAAGCCGAGTCTGATCGTGATGGTCACACCCGACCTGGTTGCCAAAGATTACGACGCGACGCAGATCATTCGATCCATCGCGCGCATCGTCGGCGGCGGTGGCGGCGGTCGCCCGACGATGGCGCAAGCCGGCGGCAAGGATGTGAGCCGGTTGGCGGAAGCCATCGCGCAAGCGCCAGGCATGGTGAAGAAAGGATAGGGAGTAATGAGTACGCGTTCACTCGCTCAGATTCTGACTTTGGTTCAGTTCGTGACTGCTGGTGGACGTCGTCTGGCGGTCATTGACGCAGATGGCTGGGAGGAACTGATGGCGTGGTTGGAAGATTCCGAAGACAAACGCGCGATCCAGCAGTCGCTAGCGCGACTGCGCGCCGTCCCCGAAGCATCTGGTGCGATCCCGTTAGAGAAAGCGCTCGATGAGTTATATTGAATTTCTCGATGCAGCAAATTATCCAACTGAACCCTGACGACGATATTGCGACGATTCGCGCGCGGGTCGAGATGGCAGAGTTCAGCCACGTCGTCCTCGTCGTGCCGCGCGACTGTGTGGTGTTAGAGCGCGAGCGCGGGCTGGAACTCGTCCGGCGCGCGGCGGACGACCTGGGCGCGCAGGTCGCGCTGGTGGCGCACGATAGTTTCGCGCGGCGCCGCGCGGAAGAATTCGGTTTTCCAGTTTTCAATTCGATCGCGCAGGCGCAGCGCGCGCGCTGGCGGATGCAGTCATGGGCGCGCGCGCACGCGCCGCGCGTGACCCACGCGCCGGACTCTGCGCCCGAAACCGCGCGTCCCTTCGCGGGGCTGTCCCGCGATCTCACAGAATGGCGCGGCGCGCTCCTCGCGATGGCAGGCGCGGCGCTACTTTTCTGCCTCGCCGCGTTCTTCCTCACGCCGACGGCGCAGGTTCGTATCGTGCCCTCCTCCGTCGCCCTGGCGTTGAATACCGACGTCGGCATAGATTCTTCGGCCCCGCAGGTCAATCCAGAAACGCGGGTCATCCCCGCGCGCCGGTTGCTGCGCGAGATCAGCGGTACCCTGCAACTCAGGACGACGACGACCAAGACGATTCCAGACGCGCGCGCGACCGGCACGGTGATCTTTACCAACTTGCGCGTGGATGAAACGGAAATTCCCCAGGGCACCATCGTCAAAACCAGCGCGGGCGTGCCGATTCGTTTCACCACCCTGACGACCGTGACGCTCCCGGCGGGGTTGAACAGCCGGGTCGAAGCGCCGGTGCAGGCGGTTGATCCGGGGCCCAGCGGCAATGTCAAAGAACTGGCGATCAACGCCATCGAGGGGTCGCAGAGTCTCCAGGCGCGCGTCATCAACACCCAGCCGATGGTCAGCGGCAACGTCCGACCAGTGAGGGTCGTTACGGCAGACGACAAGAGAAAACTCGAAGACCAATTGCTGCAGCAGTTGAGGCAGCAAGCGCCGGCTGAATTGCGCGCAAGCCTCAAGCCCGATGAATTCCTTCCGCCCGACTCGATCCAAGTCGAGGTCAACGACAAGTTATTCGATCGCGCCGTGGACGAACCGGCGGATGTGCTCAGTTTGAAAATGACGGCGGAAGCGTTCGGACTAGCCGTGGCTCAAACCGACCTGGAATCGGCTATGCGCTGGGTGCTGCAAAAGCAAATGCAGCCGGGTTATCAGTTGCTGCCGAACGGCGTCAAGGTCGAGGTGCTGGCGGGCGGCAAGTATCAGGGCATTCAGTTGCGTCAGCCGATCCGCGCGCTCGGTTACACGACGCCGTTGATTGACGCGTCCAAAGTTGCGTCCGCGCTGCAAGGAAAATCGGTGGACGAAGCGAAAGCGTTCTTGCGCGAACGGCTCAACCTCGCGCAGCCGCCCGACATTCGCGTCGCGCCGCCGGGATGGTTTCGGATGCCCTGGTTTGCTTTTCGCATCGCCGTCTTTGTCGAGCAGCCGACGGTGGGCAAGTAGAGCGCATGAAGTACATTGGCTTGGACGTGGGCGATCGTCGGGTCGGCGTCGCGTTTGGCGATTCAGAAGTGCGGGTCGCCACACCTGTCGAGGTCATTCCGCGCGGCTCGCTCGCGCAGGACGCGCGCGTGCTCGCCGAGTTGGTCCGCCAGTACGACACGACGCAGTTGGTCGTCGGCTTGCCGCGCAACATGGATGGCACGCCAGGTCCCCAAGCCGATTCTGTGATCGCCTACGCGGAACGTCTCGCGCGGATGGTCAATCTCCCGCTCGTATTCTGGGACGAACGCCTGACGACGGTCGAGGCGACGAAACGCACCCAAGAGGCGGGAGTATCCGCGCAGACCCTTCGACTTGGCTCGGCGCGGAGTCTGCGCCGGGGGAAAAAAGCGCGGCGCGGGCTGGATGCAATTGCCGCCGCGGTGATCCTACAGGATTTTCTGGATAGCGCGAATGGGTAAAGAGCAGTTTGTTTTCACGCTATGTGTCGGCGCGCTCGCGCTGGGGCTGTTCGGCTGCAGCGATTCCAACGACGGCGGCTTGCTCGTCACCAGCACGCCGATTCCAACGCCCGCGGCGGTCGAAGACATGCCGATCTATTTGTATCTCCAACAGCACCAGGACGAATTGGGCGCGGCAGCCAGCGACGACCCCACGCCGGTGCCCTTCTCGATCGCGCCGGGCGAATTGCCAACGGAGGTCGCCGTGCGCCTGGAAAAGCAAGGGCTGGTCAAGAGCGCCGAGGTCTTTATCAACCTGGTCAAGTACAAGCATGTCGGCACCAAGATTCAAGCCGGCGATTATGTGCTGCGCAAAACGATGACGCTGGACGAGATCGTCGAAGCGCTGCAGCATGGACTTGCCAAAATGATCGCGGTGACGATTCTGCCGGGCTGGCGCGCGGAGGAGATCGCCGACTATTTGGCGACGTTGGGTTTGAAGAACTATGGCAAGGACCAGTTTCTAAAGTTGGTGCGGGAAGGCAAATTCGATTACGCGTTTCTAAAAGACCGCGCCAAAGGCGCGCCGTCGAGCATCGAAGGTTTTCTCTTTCCAGAAACCTACAAGGTGCCTTTTGATATTTCGACGGACGCGTTGATTACGCTGATGCTCGACACATTCAATCAGCGCGTCACCGACAAACTACGCCAGGAAGCGACCGCCGCGAAGATGACGCTGTACGAAGCGGTGACGCTTGCCGCCATCGTCGAGCGCGAGGCAGTCGTCGCGAGCGAGCGCCCGATGGTTGCGAGTGTGTTCTTGAATCGCGTCAAGAAAAAGATGTATTTGCAAGCCGATTCGACGGCGCAGTATGCGCTGGGCTATCAAGCCGCGACGAAGCAATGGTGGAAATCGCCGGTGACGATCGAAGAATTGACCAGCGCCGATTCGCCGTACAATACGTACCGGCGCGCGGGCTTGCCGCCCGGTCCCATCTGCAATCCGAGTCTCGCGTCCATTACCGCGGCGATCGAGCCGGCGCAAAGCGATTATTTGTACTTTTATTCGAAAGGCGACGGCACGCACGTATTCTCCAAGACGTACGACGAGCATTTGCAGAACCAGCAGAAGTACGCTAGGTGAAGCGTGAAGCGTAAAACGTGATGCGTGAAACAAGAATCGAAAATCGAAAATCCGAAAGCAGAAATCGAAAATCCAAACTCCGCGTTTTGATGTTGTCGTGGGAATACCCGCCGCACGTGGTTGGCGGGCTGGGCGCGCACGTCGCCGCGCTAGCGCCCGCGCTCGTCCGCGCCGGCGTCCAAGTGTATCTGGTCACGCCGCGCTGGAAGGGCGGGGAAGCGCAGGAAGCGTTTAGCGCCGGCAAAGCGCGCGCGCGGAAAACGCCGCCGCCCTCGGTCTATCGGGTCAATCCGCCGATGGCTGGGATGGGCAATTTCTTCGCCGATGTCCAACAGACGAACTTGAACCTGGAAGAGCAGGGGCAGCGCGTGCACGATCAAGTCGGCGGCTTCGACTTGATTCACGCGCACGATTGGCTCGTCGCGTTTGCGGCGGCGTCGCTCAAACGGCTATACAAAATCCCTCTGCTGGCGACGATTCACGCCACCGAGCGCGGACGCGGACGCGGCGTGCTGGGCGGCGAGATGTCACACGCGATCAACGGGACCGAGTGGTGGCTCACGTACGAGGCGTGGCGGGTGATCGCGTGCAGCCAGTTCATGTCGGACGAGGTGACAGCATATTTCAACCTGCCTGCCGACAAGATCAGCATCGTGCCCAACGGGGTGGACGCGGCGCTTTTCGACGGGCTGGACGGAACCGACCTCGCCGAGTTCCGCGCGCGCTGGGCGCTGCCCGCAGAGCGCATCGTCTTCAATGTGGGACGCGTCGTGCAGGAAAAGGGCGCGCATCTGATCGTCGAAGCCGCGCCGCGCGTGCTGGCGGAGATTCCGAACACCCGGTTCATCATCGCCGGCGCGGGGAGCATGGTCGAACACCTCAAGCGGCGCGCGGCAGAATTAGGCGTATCGGACAAGGTGACCGTGGCGGGCTTTATCTCCGATCCCGATCGCAATCGCTTGCTCAAGGTCGCGGACGCGGCGGCGTTCCCCTCGCTGTACGAACCGTTTGGGATCGTCGCGCTGGAAGCGATGGCGGCGCAATGTCCGGTCATCGTGAGCGAGGTCGGCGGGTTGAAAGAAGTCGTCAAGCACGATGTTACCGGCGTGATGGTTTATCCCGACAATGTCGAATCGCTGGCGTGGGGTATTCTGCATACGCTCAACGACCCCGCCGGCGCGCGGGCGCGGGCGGCGAAAGCATACAGCATTGCCAAAGGCGAATACAGTTGGGAGCGCATCGCGGAGCGAACCGTCGAGATTTACAAAGAGATTGTCCGCGCGCGCGCCAAGACGGATTGGTAAAGCGCGCCAGAGGGTAGTGGGCAGCCGCGCTGCCCGTGACGACGACAGCCGAATGTTCGGTCTGTCGTCGTTTTGTTTAAAAAACTTTACCACGGCACGAGGCAAGGTTAAAAATATCTTGCCAAACAAGTCTTGATTCACCTCCCCGACTTGGTGTATTGTTTCCGCAAGGCAGCGAGTTTTCGAAGAAGAGAAGGAGGTGTGAGCATGGCTTTTGCGGACAAGTGGCTCGTGTGCGTGGATTGTGGCAGAGAGTTTCTTTGGGACGCGGGCGAGCAGTCTTGGTTCTTTAGGAAGAGACTGTCGAACCAACCTCGGCGCTGCAAGTCTTGCCGGCAGCGGCGGCGCGACGACCGACTGCGCCTGCCGCGGGATTACTACCGAGTGAGTTGCGCCAATTGCGGCAGTCCGACCTTTGTGCCATTCGCGCCGCGCGGAATCAAGCCGGTTTATTGTCGGGTGTGCTATACGGCGCGCCAACATTCCGCACCAGGAGCGAGGTGGGAGGTTGGTCATTAGCCGCGAGTGAGAGACCGGCAGACAAGCCGCGAGGAATTATCCACCTCGCGGCTTGTCTCTTGTGGATAAGGTGGCAAAGACTGTGGGATATCTGTGGGTTAGTGTGGGATAACTGAGAGTTCCTTCCGGAGGCCTTTGAACTCGACAATCGGCAGTTTTGATTGTTTACAATCGCTCCAAACCATGTTAGAATAACTGCGCCCGTAGGTCGTTCTACTTGAAAGGGGTTCACCGCGCCAGCCGCCGCGCTATCTTCGAGGAGGAAACCATGGAGAACAAAGCATCCTTGGATCGGCTTGGGATCTGTCTGTTGGCGCTGATGCTCGTTTTCATCGGCGCGCAGATTCTCGACTGGACGCCGGAAGTAAGCGCGCAGGTGACTACCGGATCTACCGCGGACCTGGTTTGGGTGTCCAACCCCAATCGAGCGATACCGGCGGCAGATACTACCGATGTCCAAATGTGGGGCACCACGATCAACACAGCCGGCATCTTTCGGCTGGCGACGAATCTGCAAAGCGCGTCCGGCACCGGCGTCATCATCGCCGCCAATAATGTCACGCTGCTGGGGAATGGAAAGACGATCCGGGGGGACGGGAATTTTACCGAAACCTCCAACAAAGAGACGGGCATCAGCGTCGGCAACAATTCCAACGTCATCATCAGCGGCGTCCACTTGGCGCAACTGGATACGGGGATCAGCGGCGCGAACTCCAGCCCGGTCCAAGGGAACTCGGTCTCCAACGTGAGCGTGGATACCACAAAGACGGGCATCTACTGGATGAACCAGTCCACTGCCCAGAACATGAACTTTGACTTCAACACTTTTAATTACGTGCGTGACTATGGCGTGTATTGGTCCAACAACATGTCCGCTTCCCGGTCTGACTCCGTACGGATGAGGAGCAACCGCTTGACGAATACCGGCGCGAACGGCGGCAATGGCTATGGCATCTACGTCAGCGATGCCGGTGTCGCCAAGAATACCTCCATCACCAGCAATACTTTCTCCGGCAACAAGAAGGACGTTGTGGTCCACAATTCGTCGGATTCCCTCGTCGGCTTGAATGTGAGCCATAACGTCTTTCAAAATAGCGGACAGAACGTGTACATTTCGAACGGCGGCGGCAGTGATAGACTCTCGAACGTCATGGTCAGCCAGAACACATTCCAGGACAACCGGTATCCCTACACGCCTTATCCCGAGATGCCCGCCGGGCACATCAACTTTTTCGGCGGCGGCAACGGCATCCAGATTACCGGCAACACCATTTCGGGCAATCCCGACATGATGAGTCTCAATAACATGAGCGGCATCCGGTTTGCCGGGATGTATCTGGACACGGGGGTGCCCCCGCCCTATCCTTTTTACAATCTCGTGATCCGCTACAATACGCTGCAGTACCTGACCGGCAACGACGGCACCGGCAAAGTCGCGGGCATCCACTTTTATAACATGTCAGAGTCGGTTGCTTCGCCCCAGCCCGCCCGCGCCGTCCTCACCAGCGCGCAGCCGACGGTTCGCGATAACGCGTTCATCAGTAATTCCGGTCCGGGCATTTCTTATACGAAAGGCGTCAGCAATCCGTTGGCGACCATCGTCGCGCAGTACAATTATTGGGGCAATCCCAACGGACCGCAACCGGGAGATGTGGCAGGCGATGTGGACTATTCCAATTGGCTGACCGCGCCACCGCAGACGAATCTCATCCACTTGCCGCTGGTCGTGAGGTGAATGTCGTGTAGGGGCGGGGTAACTCCGCCCCTACTCGATTATCCCGAAATCGCGCAGCCCCACGCCGGCGCCCGCTTGTCCCGCCACATGCAGAATCAGGCGCATCGTCGCCGGCGACGCGCGCTCGCGCAAATGACTCGGCGGCAGCCGCAGCGGTCCGATCGCAACGCGATGCGACTCCTCCAGCGTTCGCGCCGGCACCGGCGCGCCATCCGCGGAAAACACCTGCAACTCCATCGCGCCGCCAAAACCGGTGAGCGTGAACTGCACCTCGACCTCGCGCGGTTCATCCGCTAGATTCACCAACTCCAGCGCGCCGGCATCCGCAATCCACCACCACGCAACCTGCATCGTCTGATCGGTCGCCAGCGTCATTCCCTCGCTGGGCGCGACGATGACCGCCGCCGGCGATGCGCGCACGCGCAGCACGGTCGCCGTATCGAACTGGCGCACGACCTCGAATCTCTGCGCCACCGCTGCCGGAATCGGCAGCCCACCGTACCACTGCTCGAATCCCGGAAACGTACGGTGCACGATGACGTACTCGACCCCCAGCGCGCTCAACACGCCCGGCGTCTGCGCGTCGGCCAAGTCCCACAACGCCGGCATCACCAAATCGGAACGGTAACTCAAGCCGTTGCCATTCGCCAAGCGCTTGCCGTGGAGCGTGACGTACAAGAGATAGTTCGGGCTGACCTGGCTCGCGCGCGGCATGGGGTACTCGGCGATGATGAAATCGCCCGGCTGCTCCGCCAGCCAGCGGTACACCGATGGCACGATGCTCGTGTCGAGCGGCGCGCTGTTTGCCGGGCGCGTCAAGCCGTAATCGAGCGACAGCGCCAGGGCGAGCAGAATCAAAAAGAACGCGCGCGCCGACGGTTGCCGCGCGACGCGTTCCAGGATGTGCGCGCTTGCCCAGCCGGCGAGCACGGCGGCAGCCAGCATCACCAACACGCCCAAGCGCGCGTATTCGCGAAACCACGGAACGAAGGCGTACGTAAAATATCCCGGTCCCCGGAGCGCGATGTGCCCCAGCCCCGGCAAATCAAACTCGATGGTAGGCGGCGTCATCGAGAGGATGAGCGCGGCGACGAAAAGCACGCCAAAGAACGGAATGGCGAAAGACGCATCGTCGTCCAGGGCGGGCGATTTCCGCGCGGCGCGACGCCACCACGCCCAGGCGGCGCAGACGCAGAGCGCCATCACGCTATAGCCGATGAACAAGCCGTGCGTGAAATCGCCACGCGCCAGGTCAGGCGGATCAAGCGCGGTGAAAAAGGGGCGCAGCGGCGACGCATCGTCCGGGAAAAAGTAATCCGCCGGCGTGGCGACCAGTTCGTAGAAATGCGCGAGGGGCCAAGCCGATTTGTACGGCGCGCTGTTAGCGGCGAGAATCGGCGCAGCGACCGGCAGAATCAACGCGACAGAAATCGCCGCGACGACCGCAGCCAGCCCCAGCGTTCGCCGATCTAGCGCGACGCGCCCGCGCGTGACGTAGGCGTGAATGATCGCGTAGAGCAAATACAGCGCGGTCAAGACGCCCAACACAAAACCGTAGATGTAACTGCCGATGAAATTGACGGCGAACCAGACGCCCGCCAGAATCGCATAGCGCAGACGCCGCGTGCGACGCAAATCCAACAACGCCAGCACGTACAGCGGAATCCACTGAATGTTCGCTAGCGGAATCCACGCCCACGCTTTCCAGAGATGATAGGGGCTGAACGCAAAGATAAAGCCGGCGATGGCGCTGGCGACGTGGTTGCGCGTCAGCCGCAGGACCAGGTAATAGGTCGCCATGGCGGACAAGGGAAAACTGGCGATGACCAGTACGTTGAACGCGAAGGTCTCATTGACCAGCGTGGAGAGCAGCGCGCCGGGCACGATCGAGCCCCATTCGATGACTCGACCCGATTCTGCGCCAAAGGGCGCTGCCACCAGAGGGTTGGGATCGGCAGGGAGTCCGCACAGCCAGGCGATCTTGAACCACCACAGCCAGAAAACCATCAACAGCGCGTCGCCGTGAAAACTATACAAGAGCCCCCCCGGTTGCAGGATGGATTGCCAAGCGATGATCGTCGTGAGCGCGAGATACAGCAGACCAACCACCGCGGCTTGCCGATGTTGCTGGAGCCAATAGCGCATTGTCCCACCTCACAACCTTTCAATCACGCGCAATGTTTGCGCCGCCGCGTCCGCCCAACGAAAACGGCTCGCCCATCGCCGCGCGTTCTCACCCAGGCGGCAACGTAGCGCGGCGTCGGTGAGCAAGCAACGCAGCGCGCCGCCCAGTTGCGCCGGATCGTTGGCAGGCACGAGCAGCCCGGTCTCGCCGTGACGGATCGAATCGCGCAAGCCGGGCGCAGCGTTGCCGACAGTCGGCACGCCGTAGCGCGCGGCTTCGAGTACGCCCAAGCCCCAGCCCTCTTTCACCGATGGATTGACCGCGACCCACGCCGCGCTCAGCCAATCCGCGATTGCCGCGTCGTCAAAACCATCCCAGGCAATTCGGTCGTCCACGCGCAACTGCCGCGCCACGGCGCTCAAGCGGCGGCGATCAGCGCCCTCGCCGATAATCGCCAGGCGCATTTCGGGCAAGTCCGTGGCGAGATCGCGCACCGCCAACAGCAAGGCGTCGAGGTTCTTGTAGCGTTTGAGGCGACCGGTGTAGAGCAGCAGTGGCGTGGGGCTGCGCGGCGCGCTCGCCCGGCAATCGAGATGGTCCGCGCCGTTGTGAATCACGTGGACGCGGCGCGCGTCAATCCCCAGTTCGATCAATTCATTCGCCGTGCTGGACGAGACCGCGGAAAAAGTCTCGCGGCGATAGATGCGGGCGTAGAGCGCGCGCTCGACCCACATCAGCCAACTCGCTAAGGGTTCTGGAAATTCGTGGCGAAACGCGATGCCGTTGATGTGGTGCGCCACACACAAGCGCGGCAGCGGCGCGTAGAGCGGCGTGAGAAATGGAATCTTGTTCGTGTACTCCACCACCACGTCGAATTGCGCGGCGTGGGCGCGCACCCAGATCGGCGCGAGCAGGTTGATCGTGCGCGGTGTGCCGCGCCGCACGATGCGAAGGTCGCCCACCTGTTCTTCGGAACGACTGCCCGGATAACGGCAGCACAGCAGCGTCACTGCCGCGCCTTGGCGCGCGATGCGTCCGAAGATTTCGTGGAGGTGCCGTTCCGCGCCGCCGGCTTGGGGATTGGAAAGGTCCCACCAGTTCAAGACCAGAATTCGCACGTGCCACCTTCAAAGGATGAGGGCGGAACGCTTCGCGTGAAGGATGAAAAAAAGGAATCCATTCATCCTCGTGCCTTTAAGCAATGTCTGCGCCGCACCAGTTGTCATTTCTTGAAACCAGCACCCAAGACAATCAGAACGATCAGCGCCAGTCCGCTGATTGCCGCGCCCACCGCGACGGATGGGGGGCGATACTCGAACGCGATGGTATGCGCGCCCGGCGCGAGCAGCACCGCGCGGAAAACATAATCGGCGCGCGCAATCGGGGTGGCTCGACCATCCACCGTCGCAGTCCAGCCCGGATACCACGTGTCCGCGAGAACGAGAAAACCCGCTCGCGCGGATTGCGCTTTAACCACAACGCGCTCCGGCTTGTCCAGCGTGATCTCGACCGCATCGCCCTGCGCCGGCGATTCGTCGCTCAACGGCGCGCCATCGCTCAAGAGCGCAAGACGATTGGGCTGGAACGCCGGGTCTTGCATCCGCGCCAATACCTGCTCGTCGGCGACGACCTCGGCGGCGTGAACGATGAACGCGCGCGGCAGCACATTCCGATTTTCGTACAGCCCCACGCGCTCGTCGCGGTACACCAGAGACAAATCGCTCTGTTGGGTCAGCGCGGACAGCGCAAGCGTTTTGCCGGCTTGGTCAATTAGCGCTACCCGCTCGATCGTCAGTCCGATGTTCGGCGCGCTCACCCGCGCGCCGATGGAGGTGATGAGCGGTGGATTTGCGTTCGCAATCGAATAGCGATGAACATATTTCGAACCGCTGAAGCGGAAATCGCCCGCCGACGAATAGCCGACGATAGGTATCGCGTCGGCGATTTTCTTGTGCCGGGCTTGTACGCCGGCGACGTCCCAGAGCCAATCTGCCGTTTCGATTCCCAGGCGGATCGGCAAAACGATTGGCGCGTCATTTGCAACGATCAGCGTCAACTCTCCGATCGCGACGCCGTCCGCGAGTCCCAGCGTGTTTTCGGTGTATGAAACGATCTCGAACTGCGCGGCGCGCGTGGGCTCAAGCGTGAGTGTCCGTCCGACGATTTCCAGCGGTCGCGTCGCGCGCGGCGCTGGGCTGCTTTCCGGCAGCCCGGCGAGCGGTTCCAAAACATAACGGACGTTCATCAGATTTAGCATCGCCGGGGTCAGCGCTCTCAAATACTCGTTGTTCTTGCGCAGCGCCAGGGGCGAATTGGCTTGCGCGCCCGGTTTGCCAAAAGCCATCGGACGATTCGGGCGGAGCGACAGATCGGACACGTTGGTATAGACGCGCTCGGACGCGCCGGCTTGCATCGCGCGGAACACGTCCGGGACATTCGTCAGTTGAGCCGGCGGGACGAGCGCGTCGAGCGTGAACAGAAACGGCATCGCGTAAAGCGTCAACTCGAACGCGCTCGCGCCGATGACCCACAGCGCCAACGCGTTCGCGCGCGCTATGCGCTTTATCGCCAGCGCGATGAACGCAGCGCCCGCGACAAGAAGCAGGATGGCTAGAAATGTCCATGCATCGAATGCGCCAGCCGCCTTTAGCGCGACGATGCCAACGACCACGAGCGCGATGACGCCGTCGCTCCATTTTGCGGGGATGGTATGGGGCAACCGCCGCGGGNNGAAAAACGTGAAGAAGAAAAGGAACCGCGCCGGCACGCGAAAGCGATTGACGAGGGGCACGTAGTAGAGCCAGCGATAGACAGGGTTCGCTTCGCCGAGCGCGAGAGCAAGCGCGAGCAGCGCGAGGCAGAGGACAACCCAGGCGCGCGCGTCGCGGCGCAAGAGCGGCGCGCTCACGGCGAGCAGAAGCGGAATGACTCCAACGTATCCCCAGAATTCTTGATTCAACGGAATCGGCTCGCCGAGCGACCAGAACGGTGAAATGAATTGCGAGAGATGGATCGGGTCGAGCGAATAGGAGAGGAAAAAGTTTTCGCCCTCGTACATGCGATCGGACCACACCGTCAGTTCAGCCATCGGCAGCAATTGGATTGCCGCGAGCGCCAAGCCGAGCGCGACCCAGATGACGGTTCGCCCCAAATTGCGCGCCGCGCGGTGCGCATTGAAGGCAGATGGATCGGGTTGCATCAAATCAAAGGTGCTGACCAACACGAATACTACGAGGTTGATCAACGCAATCTGCGGCGAGCCGCTGAGCAGTTGCATCGCCAGCGCGATGCTGACGGCGATGAAGAGCAGCCGACGCAAGTTGAGTTCGCGCCCGGGTTGCCGCGATTTCAATCGCAAGTTTCGATACCGGTTCNNAGCAGATACATCCCAACACATGCCCAGGACAGGTGCAACAAGATCGAGTACGAGAGCGCAAGATGGATCGGCAAGAGGCGATAGAGGAGCAGGTTCGGCGGATAGAGCGCGGCGATTTGTCCTTCCGCGAAAAGCGGAAACCCCGCCTGCATGCCCGGCGTCCAGAGTGGCAAGCGGCCTTCTGCCAGCGCGCGCGCGTACTCTAGCAGCGTCGGATAGGCGATGCTGGACACGTCGCCGCCGGCGAAGACGCCTTGCCCCAACGTCGCCGGCAAAAAGAGCAGCCAGGGCGACGCGGCGAGAGCCAGCAGCACAAGCGTGTCCCAGGATTTTAGACGTTCGCGTAGGTTGTCCATTTCCTCGACCAGCCCCACCGACGTTTTGTTAATTCACCGCTGAGACGCCGAGAGCGCAGAGTTTTCCAAGATTTTCTCCGCGTTCTCCGCGCCTCTGTGGTGAAATTGGGGGGGGGTTCGGTAGCGACGCTACACTGTCGTAAATTCACGCTAATTCACGGACCAAATCTCTCGCGCACCGCGACGGCGAATCCGAGCGCGATGACGAGCGCAGCGGCAATGCTGATCGCCAGACCGACGCGCACGTCCCATGGCTCAAAGCGAAAGACGACTTGATGATCGCCGGCGTCGAGCGCGACGGCGCGTAGAAGATAATCGGCTTGCAGGATCGGCGCAGCAACGCCATCCACCGTCGCTTGCCAACCCTGGGGATAGTACACTTCGCTGAGCACGAGGACGCGCGGCGTATCCGCGTGGACGCGCAGCGTAATTTCGTGGAGACGATAGTTCTCGACGACGACCTGCGCTTCAGCGCCGGGACGCGGCTCGCGCGACGGCGGCGCAATCAGCACAACCTCGCGCGCGGGATCGAAATTGTCCGTCTGAAGCGCGGCGAGCGCCGCCGCCTCGTCTTGGACTAGCCGATAGGTTTCTGCGAGCCACGCGCGCGGCAGCGCGTTCGTGTTGCGATAGATTAGCACATTCGTCGCCAGCCCGTTGTAGATCAGCGCGGCTCGGTCAACCAATTCCACCCCCGGCACGTCCAGCGGATCGGGCGACAAGAGCCACCGCACGTTGAGCAAGGCGAGCGCGCGCGGATTCGCCTCGGTGGGGAGTTCAAAAGCGTCGAGGAAATTCTGATAGAGTCGCATTTTCGCGCCGTGATAGCCGCCCGCGCTATAGATGTCGTACGCCGCCCAGCGATTGTCGCCGAACAGATGCTGGAGCGGCAGAACGCGAAAGAGACCGGCATCGGAGCGCAGCCAGCGCGCGACCGCATCGGTCGCCGGCGATTCCTGCAGGGCGGCGAGCGGTTGCGGATGATTCAACTCGCTGCCCACGCGCCACAGGTCTGTGACGACCAGCGCGATCAAGAGCGCGGCGAACGCCGGCTTGTCCAATCGCTTGTTCAAATAAACCCAGATCAACAGCGCCGCGCTGCCCAGCAGAAAGGCGATCATCCAGACATCGCGCAGCAGCATTTGCAAGCGCGCCAGGTCGAGCGCCTGCCGGAAGATCGGATCGGACATGGGTGCGTTCGCGTACAGCGGCTGCATCAGCGCAAAGAGCGGATCGCTCAGCAGCGTCATCAGGATCGCGCCGAGGACAAGCGCGCCGGCGCCACGCCAGAGCCAGGACGGCGCGCCGGTTCGCGCGTCGAGAATTTTTTGCGCGCCCAAGCCCGCCAGCGCCGCCAACGCAAACTCCGCCAGGACGAGCGCCAGGGTGGGCGCGCGAAAAGCATTGTAGAGCGGCAAGAACGTTCGCAGTAAACTGTAGAGCGGGTCAATATAGTTTCCGCACGCCAGGAGCAGCGAAACGAGCGCGAGGAGAAGGAGGTAGTTGGATGGTTGGGTGGTTGGGTGGTTCGGTAGTGGGTGTGTCGGCGGCGGTCGCCGTAACGCCGCTGGGATGGGTGGGGCGTTCAGCGATAGACATGTAGGCAGCGTTCGCCGTAACGCCGCTGGGATGGGTGGGGCGTTTGATTACGGCGACGATGGCGAGCGCAAGGACGATGATGCCGCTGTAGAGACCGGCGCTCGTGAAAGGCAACCCGCCCCAGTAGGTGACGTCGCCAAAGCCGAACAAGTGCGGCGCGATGAACGTCAACAATTCCCACGGCGGCAGCGACCACTGGACCGCTCGCTCGGTTGCCAACCCGCCCGCGCCGCCGCGAATCGAGTACGCGGTATAGTTGGCGATCGGCAGGCAGAGCGCCGCCGCAAGCGCCAAGCCGGCGATGAGCGCGGCAAGCAGCCATATCAGCGCAGATATGTGTCTACGCAGCCCTCTTGTCATTTCGAGCGAAGCGACCCTGGCACCGCCCGCCAGGGCAGGTGGAAATCTCGTTACCGCAATGACGAGATTTCTCGGCGCAAAAACCGCGCCTCGAAATGACAGATTTGTAAAATTGTTCCACACTGTAAACGGAATTCCGCATATTGTCCAATACGCCGCATACAAACCGATCGCCAGCCAGGTATAGTACGCCATCTGGACATGCGCGGAGAGCAATTGCAGTCCCAACACCAACGCGAGCGTCGCCGCGCGCGCGGGCGTGGGCAAAGCCAACAATCGCTCGACGGACCAAAGCGCCCAGGGGAGATACGCAATCGTCTCCAGTTTCGTGTCGTGCCCGCCGGTTGCCATGCCGACCAAGTCAATCGAGAACTGGAAAGCCAATCCACCCAGCAACGCCGGCGCGACGTTGGTCTTGTGCCAGCGCAGGTAGACGAATACGCCCAATGCCGCCAAGAGAGAGTGGAGCGCCAACGCAAAACGCCGCGGCGGCGCGAACGGCAAATTAGCGACTAGGTCAATCAGACTGGCGGGCGTGTATGGCACGAACATCACACTCGCGTACGAGGGCATTCCGCTGAAAAGGTAGGAATTCCAAAGCGGATAGGTCCCCTGCTTCAGCGCCGCGTCCAGCGGCGCGATCGCGCCGGCGGTTTCTCTCACGTCGGCGGTGGCATAGTGCATGGCGGAGAAAATCACCGGGCGAAAAAAGAGCAACGTCAGCGCGACGAGCACGGCGAGCGCGACAAGGGTGTGGCGATGCGCGGACAGGTAGGTTGTCATCATATTGTCATTTCAGCGCAAACGCCGGAGGGTAACGGTGTACGCCGCGTGCGCGAGCCGCGCGCCCATATTCGCGAGGAGCCAGACGCCGCGCGTGTGCCGGCGATACACGATCCAACTGCTGCGAATCTGATGATACTGTTTGCGCAACGATAGCGCGCCGCCCAGACTGGCGGAGACCTGGTGCCACATTTTCGCGTCGGTCACGCAGGCGATTTGCCAACCGGCTTGGCGCGCGCGCAGGCACAGGTCGAGGTCTTCGCAGTACAAGAAGAAATCCGGCGAGAACATTCCGATCTGCCGCGTCATCGCGCGGCGCAGAAACATGCCGCAGCCGCTCACGAAATCTACGCGCTCGATCGGTTGGAGTGGCGGCTCTAAATGCAATCCGCCCGGCACGATATAGAACTGTCCGTGAAAGCGATAGCCCGCCAACCAGACCCGTGTCGGCTCGTCCAGATAATAGACGATGGGACCGGCAATGCCGATGGACGGATCGGCTTCCAGCGCGCGAACCAGCCGACCGATCATCGGCGGATCAACGAGCGCGTCGTTATTGCAGAGCAGCGCATACGCCGCGCCCCGTTCCCACGCCAATCGAATCCCCAGATTGTTGCCCGCGCCAAAGCCCAGGTTCGTCGGCGAGCGAATCAATTCCACGTCATCGGAAAGCGCGCGGCGCAGTTCGGCGAACTGGTCCGGCGTGGAGCCGTTATCCACCACCGCGATTCGCAACGCCGCGTACTCGCTCGCCTGGAGCGATTCGACGCAGCGGCGCGTATCCGCCGCGCGATTCCAATTCAGGACGACCGCCCAGACGAGCGGCGGTTGTTCAACGCTCAACTTGCAATCTCCAATCGTCCAGCTCTAAAACCTGGTGGAGCGTTCGCGCGAATGGCGCCATGCCGAAATCTTGACTCCGCGCTTCAGCACTCGCGCGCAGCGATACCAGCAGCGCGTCGTCTTGAATCAGGTTGAGCGTCCGCTGCGCGAGTTCGTCCAGCGTGTTCCAATAAGATCCATCCGCGCCATCGGTCACGATTTCCCGCTGACCGCCTTTGCCGACGACGAGCGGCACGCAGCCCGCTGCCATCGCCTCCACCGTCGCAATCCCGAAGTGCTCCATGCGTTCCGGATGGCGCCGTTCGTCTTCTCCAAATCCCGTCGCATGCCAGAAAATTTTCGCGCGGCTGTACAAATCTCGCAGCGTCTCGAATGGCGCGTTCAGGTGGAAGAGGATGGGGTACCCGCGCGCCTCGCTCTGGCATTGCTCCGCATAGACGCGGCTCGGCGCGTTCGGATCAACGCTGCCGACGAGATGATATTCCCAATCCTGCAATGCGGGATGCGTCTGGTAGAGAGACTTGAAGGCGCGGATTAGTTCGCGCTGCTTTTTGCAGTGCCTGCCCACAAAAAAACGACCGACGCTCAAAATAATGTTTTGCTTTTGCCCTGCACGGAATTGCTGCGTATCTGTCGGCGGGTACAGCACGCCAACCTGTCGGCGATAGTGTTGCTGCGCCAAGCGCGCAACGAAATGCGAAATGGCGATGATCTTGTGGTACGTCATCAGGTCGTGATCGAAAAAGAGCCGCGCGCCCAGTAGGCGAACCAAGTTGTTCCACGGTGGAGCATCGGGATTCCACGCGCTCGGCGGGACCTGGCAGAGGATGACTCCGCGCCGCGCTCGACATGGAATGCAAGACAAACGCTCTTGATTCAAGAACAGGTCATAGTTCGCGCTTGCGCGCGACACCTGCCGGATCGCCTGCCATTTCGACAGATAGTACGAGGGCGACGACACACGGACGCGATCCAGTTGCACGCGACTCAGGTCGAGGTTCAGACGGCGTTGCAGCCACGGCAGATCAACGTCTTCTGTGACGATGAACGCGACATGCTGCGTTCGACTCAAGTGCGCGGCGATCGCGCCGATAGATTTCTCGCCGCCGCCGGCGATGCGCAAAGCGGGCGCGTAAATTCCGATGGACTGGCTCATGCGGGCTTGCTGCAATAGTTCACCGGCTCGGTGAAGGTCAAGCCGAATTGCTTCAGCCGGGCGGGGTTCCATTGAGCCACCGGCGCGCAACGCTGGACGACGAACCCGGCTTGTCTCAAGCGAGCGTAGTAATCTTCACCGTAAATCCGCACGTGCCCCGGCGCGCCAAAAATCTGCCCGCCTTCCGCCACCGCGGCAGGCGGCGGGTCTTCGCGCGTCACGCGCGCATTGATCGGCGCTTGGAGAATCGCCCAGCCCTCCGGTCGCAATACCCGGAAAAGTTCGCGCATTGCCGCGCCGTCGTCCGGGATGTGCTCTAGCACGTGCGAACAGTAGATCACGTCGAACGCGGCATTTGCAAAGCCCAGGGCGGTCAGGTCGCCGCGGACCATTGCGCCGGGTCTGAGGTCCGCGGTGACGTACTCGATGGCTGGCTGTTTGGAAAAGACGCCCGCGAAGCAAGGTTCGGGCGCGACGTGCAACATGCGCTTGCGCGGCGGCGCAAACAAATTGGTTTGCTCTCGCATGAAAAGATACACCAGGCGATGCCGCTCCAGCGATCCGCAAAACGGACACAGCGCGTTCGGTCTGGGATTGACGCCGTACGGGAAAAAGATTCGCGGATGGCGCTGGCAGATGAGGCAATCGCGCGCCGTCTCCCGCTGCCACAACTC
>DHFK01000101.1 GCA_002400365.1 Anaerolineales bacterium UBA4826
CAGGAAGTCCATCCACAGGTGGAAAAATGCCATTCTCAAATGTTACCCTTGCCGGGTCCGAATCGGCGCACCGCCTAGATTGACGAACTCTTGTTCGGAAGCCGCGACTCGCATCGTTACGCACCGTCCGTGCTCGTCTTTCAGAGAGGCGGCATTGAACAGCTTGCAGGATTCTTCGGCAGCTTGTTGCAGATGAGCGTAGCGATAAGGTTCCAACACCACTTCGACGCGATCCGCCCACACGCGAAGGAGGCCGGGCTTCTGATAGAGCTGCGCGTTGAGCGTAGCAAACTCCGCTTTCTGCCAGGCGGCTGAAGCGCAGAAATGCTCTTGGACATAGTAATGGGCGTTGAGGAGAACCATTTTGCTCGTCATCATCACCAAGTCCTTGTTTAAGTTGCGCTCATAGAAAGGCGCGTTGATCGCGATCGAGTGGGTCGCCTGTTCGCGTTTGGTCAGACGCGCGTGGAGTTGAATCTGCTTGTGTTGCAAGGGCAGGATGTGTTTGTGGTGAATCGTGTCCAAGCGATGTTGATGCGCTAACACATCGGCNNGCTTGCTGGTCAAGTCGCCGCTGCAGGGTCGCCAGTTGGTGTTGAGTGGCTTCCCCCCGTTTCTGGGCCGCCGCGAGGTGGCGTTGAGCCGTGCGATTTGGAATCGGGACGCGCCGATAGCCGTAGTTGGCACTGAGCGCCATTTGGTGCATTTCGCGGAAGCGATGCTCTTGGCAGGTCCAGCGACCGTGATAGATGGCATAGCCATCCGCCGCGTGCCAACGGGAAGGCGGGTGGTAAATGCAGCCCACGGCGAGCTGCGACTGAGCGGCATCTGTCGGGCGCACTAAAAAGAATTGGCGCGGATCCCGTTGGCGTTCCACGGGTGATTTCCACTGCGCCCAGGCGACTTCCAAGTCTGGCTTGTGCAGGTCATCTAGCGATTGCCAGGCGGTCAAGACTTCAAAGTCCTTCAGCGATTTGTACTGATTGGCGTCGAGCATGGTCAAATAGGAGCGCGGCGGGTGGCATTTCGCGCCCGCCAGAGCCAAATCCAAGGCATTTCCTTCCCGATCCACAACACACACCCGCACCGCACGGCCGGTGGCGGCGGTAAAAGCATCTTGCGCCTGGGGCAGGTCTTCATTTAGGTCGGCATCGCCCGGGCGCTCGACGAGATCTATCGGATGTCCCGCCGGCCCGTGGACGAACAACATCTTGGTGCAAGCCATCACACGTCCGATGCGGGTGACCTTGCTCTTGGGTTGCGGATATTGGGTCCAGAGCGGTTTGACGCAGTAGTCCCAATACGTCAACAAACTACCGCGCCCCGGATAGAAGGTCTGACAGAACACCGCCGCTAAAGCATCCATGGCCGGATGTCCAAAGTCCAAGCGCGCCAACTCATTCAAGAACAATTCCAGGGCGCCATACTTGTAGTGAATGCCATTGGGCACGACGGCCGCCAAGCCATGACCCTGATAGCTAATCAAGTTGTAACAGCGTTCCAGAGACAGACACGGTAACAAGATGAGGGTCAGTAGTTTACTGCCCACCGTTTCGGGGCGACTGCTCAAGATCCGTAATTCGCCCTCCGGGAATTGCTGGCGGAACTGGTTTTGGCACTGCACCAGTACGCGCATCATCGTCGGCAGGATCGCCATCTGCCACAAGGCGGCGCGTAGGAAAAAGATCCCAGCATGCGGAGTCTGCTGAACCATGACCGGTGCCGTGGGGACCACAACGGGCGGGCTCAACCGACCAGGCCGCCCGCGTCGGCCCGCATGCCCCAGGTTGAGAATCAGTTGTCGTACATGACTGCCACTCACCTCGACCTGAAACACTTCTCGAATCTGACGGCGGACAGAGGTGGCGGTCAAGTCAGGATCGCGTTGCAGTTGGGTGATGATCCACTGGACAATCTCCGCGGTGATTTTGGTGGCCCGTCCTTCACGCCCATCGACCAGGGCCACCCAATGTCGTCCGCCGTCGTTGTACCGCCGGCGCAGTCGAGACACATGCTTGGGGTGATAGGCCAATCCCAGATCTTGGCTTACCGCCTCCAACGACTCGCCCCGCTCAAGGCGCAAGATCAATTGTTCTTTGCGCAAAGCGAGATCAACTTGTGCCTGTGTGAATCGTTGACCCATCGGCTACCCTCTCGGTTGGATAGCCGATAGTGTATCTGGATGCAGCTAATCAGGTAACATTCCAGACTGGCATTTATTGCCCATTTTGGACATCTGGAAGGACTTCCTGGGAAATCTGATTTTGTTCCCAGCTTCCTCGACAAGAGTTACAGCCAGCAGAGGACTTTGCACGCGCGTGCAGTGGAATTACAAGTCGGAATAGTCTGTGTACGGGTTCGATGTCGCACCCGTACACAACCTCTGCACGCGCGTACATCTAATCGCGGGTAGTGGGGTTAGAGCTGAGCATCTTGGAAACTCTGAAATTACCGGTTGAGCGATTCTCGATCATTAGCGCGTCTGATCGGCAGTGCGCCACCACACGAAGGTCGCTACTGCCCCGACGACACCGGCGAGCAAAACCACGAGATAGCTGTGCAGTCCAACCTGCTCCGCGTTTACCTTGACCATTCCGCTAACGACCACGGGCACAGCCCACGGGAACCAATCTCCCCAGCCCAAAACGCTTACGAGGTCAGCAAATGCCAGCGTCAGGATCGCCCAACCCATCGGGGGTAGGTAGCCACGTCCCGAGCTGGCAAACAAGGCGACAAAGGGCACCAGCATCAAGTTCAAGAGAGCCGTGATCAAGACGGTCGCAAAGGATGTGGTAATCAATGCCGACGACCAACCGGGAATATCAACCGCCGTTCCAACGCCAAGCCCAACCACAAAGATCAAAAGGGTGAGAGCCAGTAGCCACAGCGCGGTCAGCGCAAACTTTGCCGCAACGATGATCCAGCGCGGAGTAGGCAACGCCAACAGTTCTTTGGCGGTGTGATCGGAAAACTCGCGCCCAAAAACCCAAGCAGTAAACAGCGCGGTCAATATGGCTCCCGCCGCTGCCAGTCCGATCGTTATTATTTCAAAAAAAGATTGCCAATCCGCTGTGCCGGCGGCGAGTCGGGCTTTGGTGCTGATCAGCCCCATCGCACGGGCTTGCTCTGGATCCTTCAGAATGATCATAAAGAGTCCGCCGGCAAAAGGTAGAATCAAAAATCCCGCTGCTGTCAGCAAGGTCACTTTGGAGCGTCGTGCTTTAAGCACTTCCGCCCAAAAAGCAGAAACGAAGGCGTTCATAATTTTTCTCCCGTCAAGCGCAGGAAATAATTTTCGAGATCCTCTTGTTCCACGGCGAGTCGAGAGGGCGGCGTTCCCGCGTTGACCAAAATCGTCGCCACTCGCTCCGGCGCATCAATGGCGCGCGCTTCGTTTAAGACCAGCGTGTTCCCCTGGGGCTTCATCGTGAAGCCCGCTTGTGCGAGTGTGCTTTGGGCGGCTTGAAGATTACGCACTTGGATTTCCAATCGCTGCGATCGCAAAGCTTCCAATTTTTCGGCGTCGAGTTCTTCAATCAAACGCCCCTTGTGGATAATGCCGATGCGCGTGGCAAGGCGATCCACTTCCGTCAGGATGTGGCTCGACATGAACACGGTCACACCTTGCTCGTGCGCGAGCTTTGCCAAGAGTTCCCGAATCTCGACCACGCCCGCGGGATCGAGTCCGTTCGCCGGTTCGTCGAGGATCAAGAGTTCAGGTTCGTGCAATAATGCGCGCGCCAGTCCCAGGCGTTGGAGGTTACCGGTCGAAAGCACGCCCGCTTTCCGATCCGCGTAAGGGGCAAGCCCCAGTTGTTCGATGACGCGGGGGGTGGCATTCTTTTCCGAGATCCCTTGCAGTCGCCGCGCAATCTCTAGATTTTCGCGAACGGTCAATTCGGGATAGGCGGCAGGCATTTCGACGAGATGTCCGACTCGGCTCCACGGTCCGCGACCATTTGGACCCACCGCCTGCCCCAGGACTCGGACCGATCCCGCGCTCGGACGGATCAGACCCAACAAGGCACGGATGGTGGTCGTCTTGCCTGCGCCATTCAGTCCGATGAAGCCATAAATCTCTCCGGACTTTACCCGCAAGTTGATCGAATCCACCGCACGCACTCGACCGTAGGATTTCGATAACGCATTGGTTTCGATGGCAAAATTCATGCTGCACCTTCCGTGATATAACCCGCCACCAGGTCGGTCAGAATCTGCATGGTTTCCGTGTAAGTGTCATCGCCGATTTCATGGCGATGCAGACTGAGGAGGAACAAACTCAGGATGAGATTCATGGCGACGCGCGGCGGAACTTTGATCGCGATCCCTTCGCGCTTGACCTTTTTGATCAAGCTGTCAAAAAATTTGCTGTCCCGATGCATGTGTGCCTGCAAGCGCTCGGCGGGCAGTTTCCGCAGAAGATAATCAAAGTCAGACTGGTCAAAGTTCTTGAGCAGGGGAAAGGCGTCATAAACCACCAAAAAACGGGTGAGAATTTGGCGCACATGTTGGTGCGCTTTCTCTTTAGGCTGAAGCGTATATCCCAGAATGTTTTCGCGCAGCTCCGACTCCATCTGTTCCATGAGTTCGAGAAAGAGTTCCTCTTTGGATTCGTAGAACAGATAGAA
>DHFK01000220.1 GCA_002400365.1 Anaerolineales bacterium UBA4826
TTTTCCGCATAGTACTTGGCTGCGCCGGGATGGAACGGGATCGGCGCGCCGACCGTCGCTTGCGGCAAACCAAACTTTTTTGCCTCGGAGTGAACCAGCGCCAAGTCGGCCTGCTTCTCGACCATCATCTTGACGATGTCGTAGGCAAGACTCGCGTCAAAGTTCTCGTGGACGACGAGGAGATTGGCGACGCCGACCGTGTCCACGTCCGCATCCTGTCCGGCGTACGACCCCTTCGGCATGGCAAGTTTGAAATAGAACGGTCCGTACTTTTCGCTCATCTTGGCGATGTATTCCGCGTTGGGGATGAAGCGAACCTTCTGCCCCGGCGAGGTCACCAGATCGGTGACGCCTGCCGTCGGCAAACCGCCGCTCCACCAGAACGCGTCAATCTTTTTGTCTTTCATCGCGTTCACCGATTCGCCGACGCTCAGGCGTTGGCGCTGAATGTCCGTGTCCGGGTTGATGCCGGCGGCTTCCATGATTCGGTTCGCGATGATTTCGGTGCCGCTGCCGGCGGTGTTGACGCTGACGCGCTTGCCCTTGAGGTCAACCACGGATTTGATGCCCGAATCTTCCGTCGCGACGAGGTGCATGTAGTTGGAGTAAAGCACGGCGAGCGCGCGCACAGGCACTTTGCCGAAATCTTTGAACGTCGCCGTGCCGGCATACGCNNGCGGCTTCGACGTTGGCGATGTTCTTGCCGATCAGAGACGCCAGCCCGCCGCCGTAGGGATAGTACACGCCGGCGGTCCCGCCCGTGGCAATCGAGAGCCGCGTCTTGGGTCGCGCGGTTGGCGCGGCGGTGGGCTTGGGCGCTTCCGTCGCTTTGGGCGCAGCCGTTGGGGGGGCGGCCGTTGGCGCGGGCGTGGGCGCCGGCGCGCACGCGGCGATCAGCAACGCCAGCCCGCTCGCCAAGAACAAACCGGGTAACACACGAAAGTGCTTCATTTAACTCCTCCTCCTTGAGATTGGATGTTGCGCCGATTATATAGCGTAACTCAAGCCAGTGTCAATACCCAGTTTTTTGGTGATTACCCATATCATGCCACAGACGATGGCACATCAATAACTCGCCGCCAAGCGGCGATTCAAGGATGTGCCATCGTCTGTGGCTGTTTGGATTTGCGGGTAATCACCAGCCAGATTTGAGCCAGCGTGTCTCTTGGCGAAAATTGGTGTTATAATAGGCGAACCCATCGCAAGGAGCACGGAATGGAAAATCACACACCTGCCGTCGTCACCGGCATTGGCGCGGTCACGCCGGTCGGCAACGATGTTACCACAAGTTGGCAAAATTTGAAAGCGGGCTGCTCTGGCATCGCGCGGATCACTCGGTTCGACCCCTCCAATCTCGCGACGCAGATCGCCGGCGAGGTCAAGGGCTTTGATCCCCGCAATCACTTTGAGGTCAAGGAAGCGCGGCGGCTGGAACGCTTTGTCCAGTTCGCCGTCGTCGCCGCGCGCCAAGCGATCGCGGACGCGCATCTGGAGATCAACGCGCGCAACAACGAAAACATCGCGATCGTGATCGGCAGCGGCGTCGGCGGCGCAATGACGGTGACGGAACAGGTCAAGATCCTGGAGACCCGGGGACCGCGGCGCGTCAGTCCATTCTTTATTCCAATGATGCTCGTGGACACCGCCGCAGCCCAAGTCGCCATCGAATTCGGAATCAAGGGACCGAACATGGCGGTCGTCTCCGCGTGCGCGACGGGCGGCAACGCGATCGGCGAAGCGGCGGAGATGATCAAGCGCGGCGACGTGGACGTGGTCATCTGCGGCGGCGCGGAAGCGTGCCTCGCGCCACTGGCGTTTGCCGGGTTCAACGTGATGGGCGCGCTCTCGACGCACAACGACGACCCGGCGAAAGCGTGCCGCCCCTTCGACGCGACGCGCGATGGGATGGTGATGGGCGAAGGCGCAGGCGTGCTCGTGCTCGAAAACGCGGAACACGCGCGGGCGCGCGGCGCGAAAATCTACGGCGAACTCGTCGGCTATGGCACGAGCGCGGATGCGAGCCACTTTGCCGCGCCGGACGCGGAAGGCGAGGGCATCGGACGCGCGATGCAGTGGGCGCTCAAGCGCGCGCGCCTCGAGCCGCGCGCGGTGGATTACGTCAACGCGCATGGCACCGCGACGAAACTGAACGACGCCATCGAGACCAACGCGATCAAACAGGTTTTCGGCGATCACGCGCAGAACGTCCCCATCAGTTCGACCAAATCCATGATCGGGCATTTGCTCGGCGCCTCCGGCGCGATCGAGGCGATCATTTGCTTGAAGACGCTGGAAGAAGAAATCCTCCCGCCGACCATCAACTATGCGACGCCGGATCCTGCGTGCGATCTCGATTACGTGCCGAACGCCGCGCGCGCGAAAAAGGTCAACGTCGCCATGTCGAATTCGATCGGACTCGGCGGGCACAACTCGTGTGTGATATTTTCGATTTTCGATTTCTGATTTTCGATTTGGAAAATCGGCAATCGAAAATCGAAAATCGAAAATGGAGTTTCTATGCCACGCTATGCCCACATTATCGGCTGGGGCAAGTACGCTCCGCCCAACATATTGACGAACCATGATCTCGCGAAAACGGTGGACACGACCGACGAATGGATTCGCGAGCGCACCGGGATTCAGGAACGCCGCATCGCCTCATCGAAAGAGTCTACCGCGCTGATGGCAGTCCACGCCGCGCGCGAAGCGATTGAAAGCGCGGACGTCAACCCGCGTGAGATTGATCTGATCATCGTCGCGACCGCGACGCCGGAATATCCCTTTCCCGCGACCGCGTGCCTCGTCCAGGACGCGATCGGCGCGGAACGCGCCGGCGCGTTCGACCTGGAAGCCGGCTGTTCTGGATTCGTCTATGGCCTGTCGGCTGCCGCCGGGATGATCCGCGGCGAGATGTACAACACCATCCTCGTCGTCGGCGCAGAGACGCTGTCACGCATCGTGGATTGGAACGATCGCGCGACCTGCGTCCTCTTTGGCGACGGCGCGGGCGCGGTCCTGCTGCGCGGCAGCGCGGAGCCGGGCGGCGTGGTGGCGTCGGTCTTGGGCGCGGACGGCTCGGGCGGGGAATTGCTGGCTCTGCCAGGCGGCGGGTCGCGCCATCCGGCGGGACCCGACACGGTCTTGTCGAAAATGCACTATATCAAAATGAACGGGCGCGA
>DHFK01000165.1 GCA_002400365.1 Anaerolineales bacterium UBA4826
TTCCTCAAACTCGGCGGTTCTGCCATCACCGACAAGACGCGCGCGGCGACGGCGCGAGAGGACGTGATTCGACGCGTGGCGCGTCAAGTCAAACGCGCGCGCGACGGCGAGCCATCGCTCAGGATTTTGGCTGGGCACGGCAGCGGCTCGTTTGGACATTTTACCGCCAAGCAATTCGGCTACGGCGAGCCGGGCAATTGGCGCGCGTACGCGGAAACCGGCGCGTCCGCCGCGCGACTCAACCGCATCGTCACAGACATTTTTCTCGCGGAAGGCGTCCCCCTGGTTGCGCTGCAGCCCTCTGCGTCCGCGCGCTGCCGCGACGGCGAGTTGGTCGAACTGGCGGTCGAGCCGATTCGCGCCGCGCTCGCGCACAACCTCGTGCCCATGGTCTTTGGCGATGTCGCGTTCGATGAAACCCGCGGCAGGGCGATCGTGTCAACCGAAATGATCTTTGCGTACCTCGCGCCGATGCTGAAACCCTCGCGCGTAATCCTCGCGGGGATCGTGGACGGCGTGTTTACGGCGGACCCGCTGAGGGATTCTGCCGCGCAACTGATTCGCGAGATCACGCCCGCGAATTTTCAAGTCGTCGCGCAGCTACGCGGATCGCACGGCTATGATGTGACGGGGGGAATGATTGACAAGGTGAAACGAATGGTTGCGCTGGTCGAACGCGAGCCGTCCATGCGCGTGCAAATCATCAGCGCGATGCGCGAGGACGCGGTCGAACGCGCGTTGGTGGATGAGGATTTTGCAGAGGGAACGCTGGTTCATGCGGGATGACCGGGTGACAAGGTGACAAGGTGACTTGGTGAATGTCACTCTGTCACCTTGTCACCCCGTCACCTTGTCTGGTTTTTAGAAGATCGCGTCCAAATAATCGCGCTCGCGCGACAGGCGTCGCCGCCAGCCGTTGATCTCCGGAACGACGAACGGCAACAGCCGCATCGCATAGTACGGCGGCAGAACCGGCAAGCCCACCAGGTCGCCGAACGTAATCAGAATGAACAGATGCTCCAAAGAACCGCGCGCCTTGAGATGGGCGCGCACGATTTCGTGCAGCGCCATGCCGTAAAACACTTCGCCCACGGTGCGGCGAAAAGTATCGAGCCGATCGCGCCAACCCTTCATCCGTCGCGCTCCTATGCCTTTTTCATGGCTTGCAATTTTAGAATGACGATTTCGTTGACCAGCGCGGGGTTCGCCTGCCCCCGGGTCGCTTTCATCACCTGACCGACCAGGAATTTCGCGGTCGCCACTTTGCCCGCCAAATAATCCCCCACCGGCTTTGGATTTTCCGCCAACACTTGTTCGACGACGCCTTCTAACGCGCCGCGATCGCTGATCTGCGCCAGCCCTCTTTCTTCGACGATCGCGCGCGCGTCGCGACCGGACGCGTACATTTCCTCAAATACCGTCTTGGCGATCGTGTTGCTGAGCGTTCCCGCGTTGACGAGCGCGACCAAGTCCGGGATCTGCGTCGGCGCGATCTTGACCGCGCCGATCTCTTCGTTCCGGTCCTTCATCAGCCGAAAGAGTTCGCCGGTGACCCAGTTGGCAATTGTCTTCGCGTCCGCGCCGCGCGCTTTGCCGGCTTGAACCGTGCGGTCGTAATAGTCGGCGATTTCTTTTTCGGCGGTGATGACGCCGGCGTCGTACGCGCTCAAGCCCCACTCGCGCATTAGCCGCTCGCGTTTTTCGTCCGGTAGTTCGGGCAGCCGCGCGCGGATTGCCGCGACCCATTCCCGCGAGACTTGCAAGCGCGGCAAATCGGGTTCAGGAAAGTAGCGATAGTCGTGCGCGTCTTCTTTGCTGCGCTGCGTAAACGTCGCGTTGCGCGCCTCGTCCCAGCCCATCGTCTCCTGCTCGACGGTGCCGCCGGCTTGCAGAAGCTTGGTCTGGCGCGCGATCTCAAATTCGGTCGCGTGTACCATCGCGCGCAGCGAGTTCAGGTTCTTGATTTCCACGCGCGTCGGCGAGAGCGCAGTTGAACCTTTGGGGCGGAGCGAGATGTTCGCCTCGAAACGCATCGCGCCTTTTTCCATGTCGCCGGAACTGACGCCGAGGTAGCGCAGAATCTGGCGCAGTTTAAGCGCATACAAGTGCGCTTGTTCGACCGAGCGCATGTCCGGCTCGCTGACGATTTCCATCAGCGGCACGCCGGCGCGGTTCACGTCAATCAGACTCGCGCCGTCCACGTGGAAAAGTTTCGCGGTGTCCTCTTCGAGATGGACGCGCCGGACGCCGATACGCTTGATCGTCCCGGCATCGTCAATCAAGACGAACCCGTTGACCGAGAGCGGCAAATCGTACTGCGAGATTTGATAGCCCTTCATCAGATCGGGATAGTGATAGTTCTTGCGATCGAACTTGGCGAACTCGGGAATCTCGCAGTGGAACGCGAGCGCGGTCAGAATCGTGGACTCGACCGCGGTTTGGTTGATGACCGGCAAACTGCCGGGCATGCCGAGGCAGACGGGGCAGACGTGCGTATTGGGCGGCGCGCCGGCATAATCGGCGGAGCAGGCGCAGAACATCTTGCTGCGCGTCAAGAGTTGCGCGTGCACTTCCAAGCCGATGACGGGTTCGTATTCCATGATTCACTCCCGCGCGGATTATATCACACCTTGACGGAGATGCGAAAGCGGCGAATGGCGGTGTAGCGTATNNGTGATTCGCGTTATACTGGACGCAATATCTCGGTGAGGAGAGCAAGTTATGAACAGGAACGGCACGCTGCGCGAGGAGACCGCGAGTCTTCACGCGATCGGCTTGAGTTCGGCGTCGGAGAGCAACCCGTTTCGCATCACGCAGCGACAGTTGGATCAAGCCGCGGCGATTCTCAAACTGGATCCCGCGATCCACGAATTGCTCCGCTGGCCCCTGCGCGAGATGCACGTGACGCTGCCGGTCAGAATGGACGACGGCGAGGTTAAGGTCTTTCATGGTTTCCGCGTGCAGTACAACGACGCGCGCGGTCCGACGAAAGGCGGCATCCGGTTCCATCCAGAGGAAACAATTGATACCGTGCGCGCGCTCGCGGCGTGGATGACGTGGAAGTGCGCGCTTGTGGACATTCCGCTCGGCGGCGGCAAGGGCGGCGTCATCTGCGATCCACGGCAGATGTCGCAAGGCGAGTTGGAACGCCTCTCCCGCGCGTACGTCCGTCAGGTCGGGCGCATCCTGGGACTGGAACAAGATGTGCCAGCGCCGGATGTGAACACGAACGCGCAGATCATGGCGTGGATGGTGGACGAATTTTCGTTCATGCAGGGTCATAACGAATTTGGCGCGATCACCGGCAAGCCGCTCGCGCTCGGCGGATCGGTTGGACGCCAGGATGCGACCGGGCGCGGCGTCAGCATTACGGTGCGCGAAGCCGCCAAGATCATCCATCTCGATTTGAAAGGCGCGCGCATGGTCGTGCAGGGCTTTGGCAACGTTGGGTCGAACAGTGCGCTCATCCTGCAAGAAATGGGATGCAAACTCGTCGGCGTGGGCGACATCTCCGGCGCGTATGCCAACCCCGAGGGGATTGACGCGCGCGCGCTGCAGGCGTACGTCCGGCAGAATAACGGCTTGGTCAAGGGCTTTGCCGGCTTGGGTCAGGAAATCGCGTCCGACGCGCTGTTCGAACTGCCGTGCGAGATCCTGATCCCGGCGGCGCTCGAAAGTCAGATCACGGAGAAGAACGCCGCGCGCATCAAGCCGCGCATCCTCGCCGAAGGCGCGAATGGGCCCACGACGCCGGACGCCGATCCGATTCTCTACCGCAACGGCGTCTACGTCATCCCCGATTTTCTGTGCAACGCCGGCGGCGTGACGGTTTCGTACTTTGAGATGGTGCAGAACGCGTACAATTTTTACTGGGATCTGGAGATGGTTCACCAGTACCTTGAATTGAGAATGGTCGCCGCATTTCACGCCGTTCACGAAATGGCGCAAAGGTACCAAGTGCATAATCGCCTCGCGGCGTATCTCGTCGCGGTCAACCGCGTCGCCGAGGCGATGCGCGTGCGCGGTTGGGCGTGAGAGTTAGATTTGATTTTTGCCCGCGTACGTGCTAATATAGTACCGGGTAAGCCAAGTTCCCAGTCCATCGGGCTCATGTAGGCTCAAGGTGAAACGGCGCGGTTGCCAAACATCCTGGCGGTTCGCCGCTGATTCTACATGAGCCGTTCGATTTCAGACCGCATCTCAATGACGAGGTGAACCATGCTTGCGTCCGCCCATGACGTCGGACAATTGCTGCGCGACCATGGCGTCGCCGAGCAGATTTCGCTGCTCGCGCTTTTGAGCGAAATCCAGGATCGTTACCATTACCTGCCCCACACCGCGCTCGTCCTCCTGAGCGAGACGTTTGACATTCCCCTCAGCCAAATCTACAGCGTCGCCACGTTCTACAACGCGTTCAGTCTCCAGCCGCGCGGCGCGCATCTGGTGCGCGTGTGTATGGGCACGGCGTGTCACGTCCGCGGCGCGCCGCACATTCTCAACCGACTTGAAACGCAACTCAAGATTCACGCCGGCGAAACGACGCGCGATCGCGCCGTCACGCTCGAAACGGTCAACTGCCTGGGCGCGTGCGCGCTGGG
>DHFK01000159.1:0-834 GCA_002400365.1 Anaerolineales bacterium UBA4826
GGCAAGAAACTGACCGAACTGGTCTTTGGCGCATAACGCCCCGTTGCATGGCAGGTTGAGATTTGACGATTTCGATACTGTCCCTGAACGTGATATCCATCTAGGAGCGAAAGATGTTGCTAAACCAAATCCATCAAATCGGCGAGGGCTTGAAGCGGATCGTCCGCGCGATTCGATCCGGCGCACACATAGACTCGCCATTCATCCAGTTCATTTTCTCGTTTGCTGGGATAGAACTCCTCATCATCCACATCGCTTTGCTTCTGTCCACTTGGGAGTACCCCTGGCGGTTACCGGCGGTGGTGATTGCGTCGGATGGAATTTTTCTGGGCGTGAACATGGTGTGGATTTCTATGCTACTGTTGAGACCAAGGAGCGCGGAGCGAGGCGTCATCGAGCAAATCCAATTTTCGTCCGCCGCGAATCTATTGCTGGCGCTCTTCAGTCTGTCACTCTGCGGCGTATGGGTTTCCCAAACTGCGGCTTGGTCATTGGAGCTACTCACCCTCATTGTCTTCCAAATGCTGGATGTCGTGGTCATCCTGGGAGTGCTGAGGTTCTTGCGTGCGCTGGTAAAGGCAATCGAGGCGTCCATTCTATGAGCGTGCCCACAATGACGCCACGTCAAGCCGCGGGGCAACCCAGCGAGCTCGCCCAGCTCGTTAGCGCATCCCTGCGACGCCCCGAAGCCGGTGAAAATCCGTATCGTGTGATCTTGCGCCAGGTGCGTCAACGACTGACCGCGACATCCGATCCGTACGAACTCGCGCACCCGACCGAAGCAACGCGGGCAAAAGTCGAGACACTCACACGCCAAATCATTGCCGACTATCG
>DHFK01000159.1:853-4262 GCA_002400365.1 Anaerolineales bacterium UBA4826
CATCGCACGCAGACGAACGCGGGGGATGCCGACAGTCTCATCGAGCTGATCAATCGCCTCGTCGCAACGACGGGACGACAGGTCAATCTTGCGAATCCGATTCTGGATGCACAGCTGCCCGATGGCAGTCGCTTGAACGCGACGATTGCGCCCGTGGCAACACCCAGCCCAGCGATGACGATTCGCCGTCACCGCTTGGTCGCNNCGCCAAATGCAAGACCTGGTACAACTCGAATCGCTCACCGAAGCGGCGGCGGCATTCCTGAATGCCGCGATTCAAGCGCGACTGGGAATACTCGTCGCGGGTGGAACGTCCAGCGGCAAGACGAATTTCTTGAATGTGTTGGCAGGGCTTTTTCCAGAAAGCGAGCGCGTCATCGTCATCGAAGACACACGCGAATTGCAGTTGCCGATTGCCGATGTCGTCTATCAGACCGTGCGGTATGCGAACGCCGAAGGCACGGGCGAAATCACGCAGCGCCGTCTCGTTCAGAATGCACTCCGTATGCGCCCTGACCGCATCGTCGTCGGCGAGGTGCGCGGCGCGGAAACGCTCGACATGCTGCTCGCCGCAAACACAGGACACGAAGGGTTTCTCTCGACGGTGCATGCGAACTCGGCGGGGCAAGCCTTGACCCGCCTACTCCAACTCACCAAACTCGCGTCCGAAGGAAGTTTGATCGACGACAAGACCATCGCCGAATGGATTACCGAAGCGTTCCACATCGTCGTGTTCTTGCGCCGGGATGCTTTCTCGGGCAAACGGCGGGTGGAAGAAATCATCGAACTCACCGGTTCGGTCGAGCAAGGCAATCGCATTTTGAATCAACCAATTTATACGCGCGATGCCGAACGCGCCGATCTCGTTCGCACGCCATACCCCTTGGTTCGCGCCGACCGTTTGCGCGATCGCGGCGTTGACCCGGCCCCCTTTGCGCCGTCGCCGCGACCGATGGGCAGTCCTGAAGTGTGGGCGCGGAGACGGTAGATGTTTCAGAATCGGCGACCGTACATGCGGGACTGACGAAAGGACATTCATGCTTTACGGTCCAAATGTCTTGTTTGCTTTCATCGGCGCGACCGGTGTCTTGGTGCTCGTTTTGTCGATCATGGCCATTCCGCATCATCAGATCGCGAAGGATGTGGAAGACCAGAGTTTTCTAGGGCGCCTGCAACGCAAACTCGATCAAGCCGGGCTCGACATCACGGCGACGGAGTTTCTCAAGACATCGATGTTCCTTGGCGTTGTGTTGGGAGTGGTCGCCTTCGTGTTGACGAATGCGCTTGCGGCTGCGCTCTTGGGCGCGCTCTTGGGATTCTTTGGCTACTGGACGTATCTCGAAGATCGCCGCGAGAAATCCCGCCGTGCCTATCAAGAGGCGTTGCTGGACGTGATCAACATTCTGCAAGAAGGATTGGCGTCACAGCACACCTTGCCGATCGCGCTTAACCTGGCGGCGACGCACGCGCCCGAGATTGTGCGCGCCGACTTTGTCGAGATTGCGACCCAGATGACACTCCATGAGGATTTGGAAGCCGCGTTAATGCAAGTCGCCGCGCGCCGCCGCGACCTGATCTTCGACCGACTCGTCGAGGCGCTCATCGCGAATCAACGCACGGGCGGCCAGCAACTGGGTCCGGTGCTGGCGGCATTGCGCGAGAGTGTGCAGGCGCTCGCGTCGGGGCGACGCCGTGTCGCCACCGCGCAAGAACGCATTCGTTGGGAAGCGCGCATCGTGTGTCTCGCGCCCTTCACCTTCATCGTCATCCTGCGCCAGACCGCGCCTGATCTCCAGGGACCGTTCTATGCCAGCCTCTTTGGACAAATCGCGATTATCGCGGTTGGCATCATGTCGGCGCTCGCCTACTACATCATGAATCGCATCGGTTCACGCGCGGTCCAACCGCTCGAAAGCGCGGGGGTGAGCGCATGACGATCCTGCTGGCTCTCATCGGTGGACTCGGTGTGCTCTTGATTTGGACGGGTGTCACACATCCATTCGTCGCCCGTATTGGTAACTCACGTAACCGGGTGCAATTACATGCGGAAGAAGGCGAGCGAATTCAATTGTCGCCGCTGCTGGATCGTGCCCTCGGTCCCTTGCTCGACAGCGCGAGTCACACGCTTGCCGTGCTGTTGCGGCGCGAGGATAAGGATCGTGAACTTATCATCGCCGCAGGTTATCCATCCCGTTACCGCACGGTCTATAACTTTTACGCGTGGAAGGTCTTTATCGCGACGATGCTCTTTCTGGTCGGACTCTTTAACGCCCTCGCGATTGGACCGGGCTTCCTGCCCGTCGCACTCGGCTTGGGTATCCTGGGACTGTATTTGCCCGACTTTCACTTGCGTCAGTTGGTGCAAAAACGCCGCGAGATGATCCGCACCGAGATGGCGTTCGTGCTGCATCGGCTCGCCATTCAAGTCGCGGCAGGACAGGCATTACCGCAAGCACTGGAACAAATCGCGCTCAAGCCCGGTGGCCCATTCGTTCAGGAATTACGTCAGGTCTCGACCGACATCTCGACGGGACACACGCTGACCGAAGCGCTGGATGGATTTACGGAGCGCGCCGCCGGGATTGACGAAGTGCGCCGCTTTGTCGATTTGCTCGAACGCGCTCAGCAGTTGGGCAGTCCGATTGCCGAGGCACTGACGAGCATGGGGCGCATCATGCAGGATCGCGTTCAACAAGACATCGAAGCGCGTGGGATGGCCGCATCGGTGCAAATGGTCTTGCCCGTGGGTTGTCTGATCTTGCCGGCGATTGGCATCGTCGTGATGGGACCTGGGATTTATCTCGCGGCACAATACTTTTTTCTCAAGTGACGCGCGGTCAGTGGCGTGTGACGTGAAGGCATGACAGAGTTACTTATCCCACGTCATCGGCTGCGTCATAGAAAGGGGGAATGTTGGGGAACACTTCTCCCGGGAAATCGGGATGCGCGAATCAGAACGGAGAGGCGCCAGTGGCTCCCCACCAAGACGCCTCTCAATCCCAAAGGAGTCAACTCATGACCAATCTTTTGAAGGCAGTGCGCCCGTTGCAGCAGTTTCACCAATCCGAGTCAGGACAAGACATCATGGAATACGCCATTATCGTGGCNNGTCTTGGCTTTGCTCTACAACACGATCAAGGATGTTTTGCGCAATGCGAATTCGCAACTGCAAGGGATCCGCTGAGGCAATGAACCAATTGACCAATTTACCAATGAGCCAAACAAAACATCAACGAAGTTTCTATTTGGTTTACACCTGCACTTGCGTGCGGTGCAAGTGTTGGCTCATTGGCGCATTGGCTCATTGGTCGCGCGATGAACGCGGACAAGACCTGGTCGAGTGGACGGTGAGTCTGCCGGTCTTCCTAATTCTCTGCGCAGGAATCGTTTTCTACGCCTGGATGTGGTG
>DHFK01000128.1:0-2188 GCA_002400365.1 Anaerolineales bacterium UBA4826
GATTGCCTGCCGGGGGAACGTAGAGCATGGGAATCGCAACGGATGCGACGACAGACCTAAAGGCTGCCCGTGCCTTTTTGCAAGAGCGCGAGCGTCAGCGCTATCGGCAACGCGAGGACTTGCGGCAAATTTGATTGGAGTTTAGAAGTTGGAGGAACGCCTGCAGTTCCAACTTCCAGATTCTGAACTAAAGCCCAGCGCGAAGAAACCAGGAGCAACGCGTGTCCGTCGAAGGACCAACGCACGACCCGCGCGCGGCAAATCCATACGCTCAGATCGTCGCGCAAACCCAGCGGCAGCGTCGCCTCTTCAGCGCGCACTGGGAATTGACCTACCGCTGCAACGAACGCTGTACGCATTGTTACCTCGACGTTTCTTTCCCACATGCCGATACCACCGGCGAATTGACCACCACCGAATGTTTCCGCATCGTTGATGAACTCGTCGCCGCAGGAGCGCTGAATCTCGCTCTCTCCGGCGGCGAGGTTCTTGTCCGCCGCGATTTCTTTGCGATCGCCGAGTATGCGCGCGCCCGCCGCTTTCTCCTCCGCCTCTTCACCAACGGCACGCTGATCACCCCGTCCGTCGCCGACCGCATCGCCGCGCTGCACCCCTACGCGGTCGAGCTCAGTCTCTACAGCACCCAAGCCGAATTACACGACCAGATCACGCGCCTGCCGCGCGCGTTCGAATTGACTACCCGCGCGATCCGCCTACTGCGCGCACGCGGCGTCCGCACGGTGATCAAGACGCCGCTCATGCGCGAGAACGTGCGCGAGTTTCACGCGCTGGAAGCGCTGGCGCGGGAGTTGGGTGCGCAGTTTCGGTACGACATCACCATCACGCCCAAAGACGATGGTAGCCGCGCGCCGCTGCAACATCGCCTGACGCGCGACGATCTGATAGGGCTCTTCCGCGCGGTAATTGACCCGAGCATCTGGGTTGGACGGACTGGCAAGCCCGAGGCGGGCACATGCGCGATTGGGTCGAACGCGCTGCTGATTGATCCGCATGGCAATGTCTTCCCCTGCGTGCAGACGCGCCTCGCCGCCGGCAATCTGCGCCAGCAATCGCTGCAAACGATTTGGGAACACGCGCCGGTGTGGCAAGAGTTGGCGGGCTTGACGCTGGACGCGCTGCCGGTCTGCCGCGCGTGCGAGTTGCGGACGCTGTGCGTGCGCTGTCACGGCTTGGCGCGCTTGGAGGACGGCGACCTGCGCGCACCCGCGCGCGTCAACTGCCGCGAGGCACTCGCGCGGCGGCAAGTGCTCGTCGAGAAAGGCGCGCTGCCGGCGGATTATCCGCTGCCGGCGTGGGTGAGTGAGCAGATTGCAAGTCCCTGAATTTCTCCGTTCTAACCGCGTGTCCGCGCTGACGCGGCGCGCTGAATAAATCCATCGAAGGAGGGACGGGATGAAAGTGAAACTGGTGTGGGTAGGTGTAGTAGCGATGATGTTGCTGCTTGGTTCGCGATTCTTGTTTGTGTCACAGGGTCAGAGATCCGCACTGGCAGCCTCGGTAGCTGCCGATTGGAATGTTGCGAGTGGTCATTCTCTGCCAAGTGCAGAATGTACGACAACACAAATCAAAATCAGCGAGGTGGAAGCCGATCCCCCTCTAACAGGCACTGACAGCAGCGATGAGTGGTTTGAGCTATTCAACACTGGATCGGCCTGCACAATGACCAGTTGGACCATAACAGACTACAATGGAACTGACACCATTCCGTCATTGACTATCGGCGCAGGTGGTCATGTAATTGTTGCGTCTACAACCAATTTCGACACCAATCATCCCAGTTTCTCAAGCGCGCGCGTCTTGATCGCCGATGGGGAAATCGGGAACGGCCTCAATAACAGCGATGATTTTCTGAGACTAAGGGATGGTAGCTCGACAGATGTGGATTGCATCGCATGGGGGACACCGACTGGCAATCCTTGCGGATTCGCTACTACTCCTCCTTCACAGAGCAATACTACTCAAACAAAACAGAGAACGCCCACAGATGGGACGGATACAGATGTGGCGGCTGACTGGACAAATGCCTCCGAATCACCTTCGGGCAGCCCCACCGCCGTCACCCTCTCCTCGCTCACCGCGCACGCTGACGCTGATAGCGGCGCACCGATCATCCCAGTCTTGGCGCTTGCGGGTATGTGCGGCATTCTCGCGGCGGGAGGCGTGTGGC